>SVGW01000011.1 GCA_015056125.1 Clostridiales bacterium
AGCGAAAGGGAGAATTGCGACCGGTAGGAAGCAAGGCGACCTTTGAGCTCGCGGAATACGGCCCTTCGACGCATCCCAGGGGTTTTTTGACAGTCTGAAATGACCGCTCTATGCGGTCATTTTTGCGTTTACCGGGTTTCTCTATGCCCTTGGCATGATAAAAATCATACTGTTTTTTTGAGTTGGTTAATCATTCATTTCTTCCACTGTAGGCACAGTAATCAATCCCAGGCCCGTGAGCCAATAGGATTCAGACCAGGAAGCTCCGGTGGTACGCCAGGCATTGGGCCCAATCCAAAGATCGGTCACGTCTGCCTTATGCACGGGCCCAAAGGCATTCTCCCTGTGTCCCAGCACGGTCAGCGCAATTTCATGCTTCCCGGCTTCCAATTGGCCCAATTCCATCTTGTAGGGCGGATAGATGATATGGCCCATATCGCGTCCATCCACCTTTACCCGCACGGCAGCACCCCGGTAATGAGGCACGGTCAGGGTAATCTTTCCGCCCTTGCTTTCCACCGGCACGTAATAGGTGATATTGCCGCCGTAGTGGGGCATTTCCTGGGTGGTGATGCTGGCAAAGCCCAGTTTTTCAGGGGCTTTCACGATCAGTCGCTGCTCGCCCATAATCTTTACGCCGAAATCACCCAGCAGATAGCACCATTCCACATTGGTGCGGCGGCCAAAGGGCAGCGAAACTTCAATGATGTTTTCTCCGATCGTAAGATCGCCCAGGGCCACGCAGCCAATGGATTTATCCACATACCAGCCCTCCGGTTTGGAAGAAACTTCCTTTCCGTTGAAGCGAATCTTGGCTACCTCCGCATCCTCCAGGGCCAATTGCACATTTTTCACTTCAATAGCACTTTCTACCCGGAAGCGCAGCTTCACGCTATGGGGGGCCGCTTCTTCCTTCACCGTCCAGGGCTGGGCCACCGCGCCCTGGCGCCCGGGCCAGCCGAGCTCGGCACGCAGCTCATTATCCGCCCGCAAAAGCTCCTGAGCCGGGCGATAGGCACCGTCATCCAGGGCGAATTCTGCTTTATCCAGCAGGCATACATTCTTTTCATCCAGAGAATAGGGAACCATGGCAGGCACGGAAAGAGTAGTGATCTTGCCGGCAGCTTCCTTGCAGGGCGCTGCCTCCGCTTCGCTGTTGTCCAGATACAAAAGCAGGCTATCGTAATCATAGAGCTTAGCGGTAATCACCGTGCGGCCATTTTCCGCCTTGGCATGGGCCGGGTAAATTTCGCCCGTTTGGGTATCATATACCTTCACGGCATATTCGCCCTTCACTATCACGCGGATATCCTCGCCCTGGGGAATATCTTTATTATAGGGCTCCTGAGAATGAGCCAGGAACAGCCACAGGCCATCCCCGTCCTGACGAAGCTGATGAATCAGATTGCCGGTACGATTGCCCCGTGCGGAGCGGATATCAATCAGGCGCACATCCTCCAGGGCATTGAGCACCGCTTCCTGGCTGAATTCTGCCTTTTCTGCTTTCTCCCAAAGCTGGGCACCCCGGCTGGAGGGCACGGCATCCACAAGCTTTGGCGCATCGCCCAGGAAAATCAGCTGGCCGCCTGCCGCCTGGAAGGCCTCCAGCCGCTCCAGGGTGGAGGCGCGCAGGGTTTCGCAGCCAGGCACCACGATAGCGTCATAGACCATTTCGCCCACCTGAAGGGGGGCGCCGCCTTGTTCGCACTGGCTGGGAAGCAAAGATTCGCTGATGAAATCAAAGTCAATGCCGCCGGTGAGCAGCCATTTGGTAAGGCCCTTAAAATGCTCGTCCATCTGCTGGCGCACGCCAAAGGTTTGCTCTTCCGGGCCCCAGTGGAGCCAATAGCTTTCCACAGGATGAATCACGCCCACCTTCACCACGGGCTTGCCCCGGGTGAGCGCCGTATTCAGGCGGGCAAAATGATTTTCCACGCAGTCGTAATCCTGCCACCAAGGGGATTGATAGCTGATGGAGGCAGGATAATCGCGCTTGGCTTCGCCCTTCATGGATACCCAGGAAAGATGCTGCACCCGCACGGTCACGCCCAGGGCGGCCTGCCAATCGCCGTGAAGCTTATGGCCCCTGAAATCAAAGGCCCAGCCGGTCACGCCGTAAAGCTCGCTCAGCACGCCGGGCCGTCCGTACTGATGGGCGGCGGACTGGGCCTGCTTGGCGGTGGTAAATTCAAAATACGCGCAGAGCATATCAATCCCCGGCAATTGGAAGCTGCGGTAGGAACGCATGGCTTCGCCCAGAGCCGCCGTCTGGCTCTTGAGGGTGGGTTCCTCCATCATATGGCCGGTGAGCATCAGATTATGCTCCTGGCACCATTTGCCGCACTGATCGGCAAAGGCTTCGGCAAAGCGCTCGGCAATATGATCGTGATAATGATAGCGGATCAGGGATGTTTTTTCATCTGGCAGTTCCCAGAGCAGTTCCGGCAGATGGGCCACGATATCCTCGCCGTATGCCGCCATAAAGGTGGTGGGCACATCATCGGACCAAGGGAGAATCACATCCTTGGATTCGGTGGCAAAGGCCAGGGTGCTCTTCCTGGAAAACTGAGGTTCATCCGTAAAGATGGCGGGAACCACGCCGCCAAAATCCTTGCCCACGGCTTCCAGATAGCGCTCGTAGGTCACTTCAATAAAGCGCTGAATGGTGGCCTTATCCAGGGTATTGGCATAGGTTTGATTATTATACCAGGGACTGGGCAGATTGGTTTCCACATAGGCATACCATTTATAGCCCTTGGCTTCTTCATGTTCCCCAATGGGCTTTCCCGATACCAGGCAGCCCTTTTCATCCAGCACCACATCATAGCAGGAAAGAAGATAACCGTTTTCCGATCTGCTGGTACGGCCGGACATTTCATAAATATACTTTTCCTTCTCATCTTTGGCATAAGGACGGGTGGTAAACAGCAGATGACGGGCCCGATATTTTTCATCCTTGGTTACCAGGCCGCCAGCAGCGCCGGAGGGCCAGCGGTCCTCGTCATAGAGCCAGGCCAGCATCTTTTCTTCCCGGCATTTTTCCACGCAGGCTTTGATCAGATCCATATGCTCATCGCTGAGATAAGGGGTGGCCATCCCGGTGCGCACATGCATATGCGCGCCGCCCAGGCCCATTTTTTTCATCACTTCCAATTGCCAGAGCAATTCTTCCTTTTCCAGCTGACAATTCCATGCCCAAAAGGGCGTGCCCCGGTATTCGCTGCCGGGATTTTGAAATAATTCTTTCGAAAGCTGCTTTTCTTTGCTATGGGGATACAGCATCCATGCCACCTCCGTATATTTTTCTGGTTGACAACATTGTAGCGCTGGATTTAAAATAATTACACGCCCCATTTTTGCAATTTTATTCTTTTTTCAGGGGGTATTTTATGATTTTACAGCAATATTCTGCCCAGCGCCATCTGGATGAAGATAAATTGAGCATCCGCCGCCTCACCCCCCTTGCCGATGCGCTCCACAGCCATGATTTTCTGGAATTGGTGTATGTAACCAAGGGGTACGCCATTCAGCAGCTGGGGGCCGATACCATGCGCCTCTCCCCCGGGGATTTTTTCATTCTTGATTTTGGCGCCTTCCACCGCTATGTGGAAACAGACAACTTTGAAATTATCAATTGTCTTTTCGCCCCGGAGTATATGGATAGGATGCTGGTAAACTCGCCTTCGCTTTCCTCGCTCCTGGAACGGCGTCAACTGGGGGCACCCTTTGCCCATGCCCATCTGGCCAATTATATTTATCACGATGATACCGGGCATATCCTTTCCCTATTTGAAGCCATGGAGCAAGAGTATCGCCAGAAGGCTGCCGGGTATCAGGAAATCATCCGCTGCCATGTGATTGAAGCGCTGGTGCATGCTGCGCGCCTGGCCGCTTCTGCCGTCACTTCTGCCAAAATGCACCCTGCCGCAGCCGCCATGGCAGAATATTTGCAGGAGCATTTTGCACTCCCTCTTTCCCTCTCTTCCCTCAGCGCCTATTTGGGCTACACCCCGCAATACTTGAGCGCTCTTTTTCACAGCGAAACGGGCATGAGCCTGAGCGCTTATTTGCAAAGGGTGCGGGTGGAAAAAAGCTGCCGCCTGCTCCAGGAAACCAGGGAGCCGGTATCCCGCATTGCTCAGGAAGTGGGCTATTGCGATTTAAAGCATTTTAACGCTGTGTTTCGGCGGCATACCGGGCTTTCTCCCCGGGAATACCGCGCCCGTTGTGCTGCCGCAAAATAATTGACGTGCTGCGGCTTTCGTGGTATCATGAAACAGAAAATTGAATCGGCAGTCAGGGTGCCAGGAGCATGCTTTATGCTCCGGTGAAAAGGGAAGCCGGTGAAAATCCGGCGCAACAGCCATTACTGTGTTATGGTAGGCCAGCTGCCTATGCCATTGGATGTGCATCCGAGAAGGCGCAGCGGCCGCAGAAATTGGATCCGGCCATTCAGCCAGGAAACCTGCCTTGCCTGCCCAAGAAAACGATTTTCTGGGCAAGGGAAAATGCGTGTTCAGCGGGGATGGCTTTCATCCGCGCTGTTCCTGTGCCCTCCTTTGCCAGTGGGGGCTATTTTATTAGGCGGAACGCCTGTGAATCACGGCGGCAATGTATGGGAAGGAAATCATCCTGAAATTTGGCTGGATTTTTCCGCTAATCTTCGGCCGGAGGGCACGCCCAAATGGGCTATGGCGGCCATGGTGGATGCCCTGAAAAGCGTGCACTATTATCCCGATCGCCCCATGAAAAGGGCCAGGGAAGGCCTGGCCGCTTATGCTGGCGTTCCAAGCGATTTCATTTTGCCCACAGCCGGTGGAGCGGCCGCCATTGATCTTGTACTCCAGCGTTCATCTGGCTGCGTATACACCCTGCAGTCCACTTTCGGCGAATATGCTCAGCGGGCCGCCACCCATGGAAGAATGCATGCAATCTGCTTTGGGCTTTCGCCCAATTATCTGCGCTTGGCTGTAAAAACGGAAGAAGAAAATGAACGGCTGACTCATGAATTGGAGGATATGGAAACTGTCGATCTGATCGTCCTCCCCGGCACAAAGAATACCATTGAGGATTTAATCGATCTGCGCAATCGCGGCATAGATGCCGCCATCATCCACCATGCCCGAAAGGGCGGCATGGTGATTGGCGTATGCGGCGGTTATCAGATGCTGGGTCGAGTGCTTCATGATCCGGATCATGTGGAATCCCGCGTGCCCCATCTGGCGGGGCTTGATTTGCTGGATATGGAAGTGACCTTCTTCCGGGAAAAGCATACGGCGCAGGCCGGCCAGCACAGCGCAGCGATATTTTCAAAGTGAACCGTTTGCTGTATGCGGCAAGCTTCCTGATGCTTGCGCTGATTCTATTGGCTTACGTGATTTTGTGAGGTGAGATCGTGGCTGAACAGGCAAAAAACTATCGTTTTTTTCAAAATAAGGCGTGTGAATATTTTCCTTGCCACCAGGGCATCCCCGAAGAAGATTTCAACTGCCTATTCTGCTTCTGTCCCCTATATGCGCTGGGAAAGCGCTGCGGCGGAAATTTCACTTATACAGAAAAGGGCCGGAAGAGCTGCAAAAATTGCTCCCTTCCACATCGGCGGGAGCATTATGATACCGTGATGGATCGGTACGATGAAATTTTGTCCGTAGTGGAGCGCATGGACAGGGAGGATGTATGAACACAAAGGAACAGGCCCGTTTCCGCTGGGATCATATCGCTAAGCCATTACATTCCTTGGGAAAATTGGAAGATTTGATCGTGCAGCTGGCGGATATTCAGCAAACCCCTGATGTGCGCATGGATCGGCGATGCGCCCTTATTTTCTGCGCCGATCACGGCGTGGTGGAAGAAGGGGTGAGCCAATCAGGCAGCGAAGTGACTGTCCTGGTGGCGCGCTCCATTGTGGAGGGAACCGCCAATATCAATTTGATGGCGGGTGCTTCCCATACCGATGTATTCGCCGTGGATATGGGCATGCTCACTGCCGTTTCCGGCGCCTTGGATTATCGCATCGCCCTGGGCACCCAGAATATGACGAAGGGCCCTGCCATGAGCCGCACCCAGGCAGAGCAGGCCCTGCAAGCAGGAATGGATCTGGTAGGCCAAATGAAGGAAAAAGGCTATCAAATCATTGCCACAGGAGAAATGGGCATTGGCAACACCACCGCTTCCACCGCCATGGCCTGCGCTTTGCTTGGCTGTGCTCCCGATGCGCTCACCGGCCGGGGCGCGGGCCTTTCCGATGCCGGGCTTGTGCGCAAGCGCTGGGCCATTGAAAGGGCGCTTTCTATGAATCGGCCCGATTCCAAGGATCCCGTGGATGTGCTGGCCAAGGTGGGCGGATTGGAAATTGCCGGGATGGCAGGGGCTTTTTTAGGGGGATGTAAGCACCGCATGCCCATTATTATCGATGGCGTGATCTCCGCCGTGGCGGCATGGACGGCCGCCTGCATCTGCCCGGAAGCAAAGGATTTTATGCTTCCTTCCCACATGAGCCGGGAACCTGCCATGAAGCGCATCATGGAAAAGATGAATCTGCAGCCCATTGTGCATGCCGATATGGCCCTGGGAGAAGGCACCGGGGCGGTATCCTTAATTCCTTTATTGGATATGGCGCTGCGGGTGTATCATGGCCCCCATACCTTTTTTGAACTTGGCATGGACGCCTACACATCCCAGGAGGAATCCATATGATCGTACTGGTAACGGGGGGAAGCGGCTGCGGCAAATCCACCTGGGCGGAAAAGCTGATTGCCGCATGGCCCAATGAAAAAAGAGTATATATCGCCACCATGCAGGTATATGATGAAGAATCGGTAAAAAGAGTGGAGCGCCACCGGGCCCAGCGGGCGGATAAGGGATTTTTCACCGTTGAATGCGAAAAGGATCTGGCTTCGGCCCATATTCCGGATGGCAGCATTGTGCTGCTGGAGGATTTGGTGAATCTGATGGCTAATGAAATGTTTGACGGCGGGGATATAGGGCGCATTCAGCCGGCCCTCAAGGATTTGGCCAGGCGATGCCAGCATCTGGTGATGGTGACCAACGACGTATTTTCAGATGGCGCCACCTATTCAGAATCCACAAAAGAATACCTGAAAAATCTGGCTGAAATCAACCGGCAGGCAGCCGAGATTGCCGATACGGTGGTAGAAGTGGTGTATTCCATCCCCGTGTGCGTGAAAGGAGCTATTCCATGCGTATGATCCGTTCTCTGATAATCGCATTTTCCACCTATTCTCGCATTCCCATGCCCCAGGTGGAATGGACGGATGAAAACCGTAAATACGCCATGTGCTTTTTCCCTTTAATCGGCGGGGTGATCGGCCTGCTTTTATGGGGCTGGCTGTGGCTCAGCGATGAACTGCATCTGGGGGGATTTCTTCGGGGCGCCTTGGGCGCGCTGCTGCCCTTGCTTGTGACCGGCGGCATCCATATGGATGGCTTCATGGATACCAGCGATGCCATGGCCTCCTGGCAAAGCAAAGAGCGGCGGCTGGAAATCCTCAAAGACAGCCACGTGGGCGCATTCGCCGTGATGGGCTGCGCGGGATATTTGCTCGCCCATGCCGCCATCTTAAGCGAAGCCTCCCTTCGGTCAGCGCCCCTGCTCCTTTGCGCTTTCATGCTTTCCCGGGCGCTGAGCGCCTGGGCCCTGGCCACGTTTCAAAGCGCCCGTCCCAGCGGCATGCTGGATAGCTTTGCCAAAGCCGCCCATCAGCGCCTCGTCACTTTAAGCTGTCTGGGATATCTTTTCCTGTGCCTGTTGATTTCCTTCATTGCCGGCGGAGCATTGGCTTTTGCGCTCCTTGCTGCCGCTGCCATTTGTCTCTTTTGCTACCGCCGCATGGCCTATAAATACTTTGGCGGCGTTACCGGCGATTTGGCCGGCTGGTTTGTGCAGATCACGGAGCTTTTGCTTTCAGCCGTAATTGTCTTGGGAGGAAAAATCGGATGAAGCTGTATATTGGCGGCGTATGCCAGGGACAGGAGGAATTGGCCCGAAAGGAAAACCCAGGCGGAGAATTTTTCTTTGATTTTCATGAAACGATCCGCAATGCGGTGATGAAAGACCAGCAGGATCCCCGCGCTTTTGCCCGTTCCTTCTGCGATGAGCATCCCCAAGCCATTGTGGTGGCCAATGAAGTGGGTGCCGGGGTGGTGCCCATGCTGGCGCAGGACCGGGCTTTCCGGGAAGCGGTGGGCCGGGCGCTGTGCAAAATCGCCCAGGAAGCAGAGCAGGTCACCCGCTGCGTGTGCGGAATCGGGGTGCGCATCAAATGAAATGGGTGCTGATTCGCCACGGGCAAACGAGGGGAAATCTGGAGCACCGCTACATCGGATGCCAAACGGATGAGCCCCTTTGCAAAGAGGGCCAAGAGCAGCTGCGCGCCTTCCCCTATCCCCCCGTGCAAAAGATTTTTTCCAGCCCCATGCGGCGCTGCCTGGAAACGGCCGCCCTTCTCTACCCCGGCGTACCCGTAGAAATCATCCAGGATCTTCGGGAATGCGATTTTGGCGCATTTGAAAATATGAATTATTCAGAATTAAATGGCCGGGCCGATTATCAAGCCTGGATTGATTCCAACGGAGAAATGCCTTTCCCCGGAGGCGAAAGCAGAAAGGATTTTTCCCTTCGCTGCGTGCGCGCCTTTGATTGGATCAGAAATCAAGGCAAAGATTGCGCCCTGATCGCCCACGGCGGCACTCTCATGGCCATTATGGAAGCCTATGCCCGGCCTAAGGGCGGCTACTATGATTTTCAGGTAAAAAACGGCGATGGATTCATCTTGGAGCCTTCAGGCGCCTATCGCCCGCTTCGCCCATAAAAAAATTCCCCCAGCGGGGGGATTTTTTATTTCCATTGCTCCAGCATTTCATGCATCCAGGCATACACATCCATATCATATACGCGGCAAAGATTTTTCTGGGTGAGCACCTGATCAATTTCTCCCTTTGCCGCGCAGCTTCCCTGATTCAGCAGCACAGCATGAGTGCCATAGCGCTTGGCCAGGCTCAAATCATGCACCACGGATAATACCGCCCGCCCAGGCTCCTTCAGCCATTCCCGGATCAAAGAAAAAATATGCTTCTGATACACCAAATCCAGATGATTGGCGGGCTCATCCAGAATCAGCAAACGGGGATTCTGGGCAAACACCTGGGCGAGAAAAGTGCGCTGCAGTTCACCGCCGGACAGGGTGAGCACGCTGGTATGGCGCAGGTCTTTTAGCCCAGTCACCTCCAGCGCTTTTTCCACCTGATCCTTGCCGCCGTCATCCCGGGTGGACAGGAAATTCGATGTGTAGGCATAGCGCCCAAGGCCCACCACTTCTTCCACCGTATAAGCATAGCCGACAGAGTTTTTCTGAGAAAGCACCCCGATTTGTTTCGCCAGTTGAAACGCTTTCAAGCTGCGGATATCCTTGCCGTTCAGTTCAAATGTTCCGCTATAGGATACCCCCTGGGAAATTGCTTCAATCAGGGTGGATTTTCCTGCGCCATTGGGCCCTGCCAGCATCAGCCACTGGCCTTCTTTCAGTTCAAAAGAAAGATCATTCACCACCGTATGATCGCCATAGCGCACGGTAATATGATTCGCTTTCAGCATTCCTGTCACCTTGCCTTTCTTGTGCGGTAGAAAATGGTGATAAAAGCCACCGCACCCACCAGCGATGTAACCACGCCGATGGAAAGCTCAATAGGCCGTAGCAGCGTGCGCGCTGCCAGATCGGCCAAAAGCAGGAAAATCGCCCCGGAAAACATGGAAGCGGGCAGCAATCGCTTATGATTAGGGCCCGTAATCATCCGCGCCATATGGGGCATCACCAGACCCACGAAGCTGATGGTGCCAGAAATGGATACACACACGCCAATCAACACCGATACGGTAATCAGAATCATCATTTTGACCCTTTTCACATTCACGCCGATATGGCGGGCATTATCTTCGCCAATGGAAAAGGCATTCAGTTCACGGGCATAGCGCAGGATTACCCCTCCGCAAAGGAGCATGGCCAGCGCCAGGATCCGGGAATGGCTGAAATTGGTGCCTGAAAGGGAACCCATGGTCCAGAACGTGATGGATTTGATATGATCTTCCGCGAAGGTAACGATTAGATTGATCACGCTGGAAGCAAACATAGAAAAAATCACACCAATCAGGATGATGCTGTTGGTTGAAAGCGATCGGTCCAGCACATAGGCGAGAGACAGAATGAGGGCCAGCGACAGAAAGGCAAAGAACATAGCCATCAGCATCGTGCCTCCATAGGTGCTGCCGGGAATGATCACGCCAAAGGCCAGGGCGATCACTGCGCCCAGGGAAGCGCCGGAGGATACGCCCAGGGTGGAGCCGTCTGCCAAAGGGTTGCGCAAAAGGCCCTGCATGGCTGCGCCGCAAAGGGACAGCGCAGCGCCTACCAGCGCCACATTGATCACCCGGGGCAGGCGGACGTTGAGAATAATATTCTTGGAAATCCCCGCAGGCACTTCCATATTCCAAAGGGTATTCCACATGGCTGTAAGCGTATCGCGCAGCGGAATGGATACGCTGCCCACGCAGATACAAAGAAGCATGGCGGCAATCAAGGCCAAAGTAAAGAGCACATACGTCCGCCAGGAAAAATGATCGGCAATCCTTTTCATATCAAATCCCCAAAGATCGGGGAGCTGCACGGGCGGCTCCCCCTTTATCATTCGATTATTGCGCAGCAGGCGTGGCTGCCCCTTCTGTAATGCCGTTCAGGAAATTATAAAGATCCATGGCGGCTTCCATCAGCCGGGGAGCAGGCCGGGTAAGCGCATAGGAATCGGCGTTGTATACCTTTCCATTTTTGATGGCATTGATATCGCCCCAGCCTTCGCGGCCCATCACTTCGTCCACAGCCGTTTCGCCCATGCCGGTCACCAGCACAATGTAATCGGGATTGCGCTCCATCACCTGCTCCTGGCTGATGGCCTGCCAGCCTTCAATATCGGCAAAGGCATTCTGCATGCCGCAGATTTCCGCCAGTTCATGCATGAAGGTACCGGTACCGGCGCTCCACAGCCCCCATTCCAGAGGCATCACTTCAAAGTAGATGGTCTTGTTATTTTTTTCGCTCTTGGCTGCGATATCGGCAAAGGCGGCCTGCATATCGGCCACCAGTCGCTCCGCCTCAGCTTCCTTACCCATCACCCGACCGATCAAATCAATCGCATCATACACTTCCGCAATATTATTGGCTTCCGTGCTGATCACCTTCACGCCGTTCTGTTCCAGCAGGCTCACCTGCTCGTCCATATAGGATATATCGCACATAATCACCAACTGAGGATCCAGCACCAGAATTTCTTCCAGGTTCATATTGGCGCCGGACTGTACCGCGGTCACTTCCATCACAGAGGATGGATAATCGCAGTATTCTCCCCGGCCCACCAGCGCATCCCCGCAACCAAGGGCATAGAGAATCTCGCAATCGCTGGGTTCCAGCGCCACAATGCGGGTAATGGGTCCCTCCAGGATGACCTCCCTGCCGAAAGCGTCGGTGACGGTGATTTCTTCCGCCAGCACGGTCATGGCGCCCATCAGCAGCAAGGCCAGAAACAGGGAAATGATTTTTTTGGACATAGTAGTCCCTCCTCTTTTTTGATCAAATGAATCAGCGAGAGGAGAGCCATTTTTATAAAAAAACAGTGCTCCTCCCTGAGGAACACTAATTGAGCCGCCAGCCCTTATCTGCGCGCAGAAAAAGCCATGAGCCCCATAGCATATCCCACCCCCAGGGGAATGATTGATTTCACGGTGTAAACAAGTCTCCCGGCTTGGCCTCATCCTACTTGCGCGCCTTCCCGCTTTCGCAGTGGCTTTTTAGGGCGTAGACCCTTGCGCTTTCGTCAGCTTCACGGTTACTGGGATAGCCCGGAATTTTCATCCGATTCCTATGACAGGGCTGCCCGTGCAGCCCTGCCGCGCATCGCTGCGCAGATACACCGGCTATTCATTTGTCGAATTTATTATACCCTGACCCATGCTGTCCGTCAATTTCTTTTTTTAAATACATCAAAAAAGCGCCGGTGCCTTGCCGGCAACCGGCGCATAAACAAGCATGGAAGCCTATGCCCGCCCTAAGGGCAGCTACTATGATTTTCAGGTAAAAAACGGAGACGGCTATATCCTGGAGCCTTCCGGGATTTATCGTCCGCTCCGCCCATAAAAAAATCCCCTCAAGGGGATTTTTTATTGCCGGTATTCCGCAAGTTCATTCCTTCGATTGCTCTGCAGTAAATTTTACGTTGGGAAACACCTGCTCATGTTCCGCACGCTGCGCAATCCGCGGCACAATATTCATGTTCCGCAGGGTAATCTCCTCCGGCAAGAGCAGGGGATTCACCGCGTCCTCCAAAGCACCCTCCAGATTTCCTCGCATGGCAAAGATGCTGAAAGCGGTATTCTCCACCTCAAGTCCGTCCACATCAATGCGGCGGCCAATGCAATGAGGCAGCCCGTTAAAGAAAGAGCGCCAGGTTGCTTCGATCAGGCTGGTAATCCCTGCGCCCGCCTTGCAATTCCGGACCGTGATATCTCCGTCAAAAATGCTATTGTAATCCTCGCGGAGATATATGAATGTGTTGCCCGACAAGCGGGTTACATTTTCGATCCGCAGCGTGCCGCCGCCAATGACCAGAATGCCAAAGCCCAGAACACTATCGCGGATCGTGGCGTTATGTACGCCCTGGTGCGAATCAAAACGGTCCAGATAGCAGTTTTCCATCAGCAGATTTCGGCAGTAATAGCTGCCCATTGTACCGTGATACATGGTGCTGTTGGTGATGACCTCGCCGGTTTCCGGGTTTTCTTTCTGGCGGAGGTTTCTGTATGTCAGCCCAATGCAGCCCATGCTGCTCATTTCGTAGCTGCCGCACTCATTTCTCGCGCCGTCCGGCATGAAAAAATTATACGCCTGATGTCCCTGCACTGAGCAATCCCGCATAAGTACGCCCACGCATTCCCGAAAACAAAAGGTGCCGATGTACGGAACACCGAAAGGCTTATCTGCGCCATAAATTTCGATTTTCCCGTCGCCGTTCCGATCCATGAGATAAGCCTTATCCTCGCCTGTCTTGGTGTGATCGATATCATGAAGGGTGACATTTGAGCGCTTTACGCAGATTCCGCGAGCAAAATAATGATATTGATTGTCGTAATCCGGATCATCCTTTTTGGGATCGGTTGCAATCGTCTCGATCGATCCGTTTCCCATGGAAAGGGGCTTTTCATCCGTTGTGTATGCTGTGATGGCGGTCACACACTCGTAATCATACTGGATCGGCGTTGACGGATCCACGTTTCCTTTTTCATCCACCAGGATGTATTCATGAAGACTATCCCCGGCGTTCTCGTTCACACCGTAGCGGCGGTTGATTTTATAGGTTTCATTCTCAATTTTGAGCATGCAGGCTTGGGAAAAATGCAGGCCGATGTTCACCTGATTTCTGGAAAGAGTCATTCCTTCGGGAACGAAGATTGCCTCCGGCGCCGTATCCGGAAGAACAGTGAACACCCACACCCTCCGGTGCTTCTGATCATCGTATCGGATATGGCTGTCATCGAAAATAAGCTTGGCCCCTTGCCAATCCACTGATGTGCGCACAGGAATTGTTTCCTCCAGCACACCGATATAGTAGATATCCCCGGCACTGCCCAAAACCGACGCGCCGGTACGGTTTGCTTCTTCATGCGCCCGGCGAATCGCTGCCGAATCATCCGTAACGCCGTCGCCCACGGCGCCAAACTGCCGGTATGTGATGTTTTTTTGCATTGTGCTCATCCTTTTTAACGCATCATTTTTTTCTGAAGGACTGCCCTGATCTGAGCAGCGCGATGATCCAATTCTTCTTGTGTCCAATCCGGCTGCACAGCGATATACACCACCTTGGAGAGGATATTCAAAGATTTCTGGCACATATCCGCCCGATAATCCGGCACGATATCTTTATTGGCCTCCATCTTGAAGGGATCCATCAGGGGATGCAGCGCGCCTCGCTTTTCCATAATGGGCGTCCAATTGCGATAAATGTGCTTACCCGTGTCAATGGGCAGAGATCCCTTAATCCCTTCTGCTTCGGCAAATGCCCTGGCCTCTTCCTCCGTATCAAATTGAACGGGCAATGTGGTGCCGCAATCCCCTTCCGGATCATTGGAGGGCGCAAATCGGCACACGTCCTTGATTTTTTCCATGAGGCTCTTTTTATTTTTTCTCAAATCATGCAGGATGCCATCCAGGCGTTCTAATTGAATGCGCAATACTGCAGCGCTGATTTCATTGGTGCGGTATTCCCGGCCGCAGAACTGCTCCGTGGTAAAGTTTTTCAGTTGATCCCCGAAATAGGCGATGGCGGAGCTGTCGTGATAGATCAGGGCGCGCTCAAAAAATGCCCGATCATTGGTGAGCAGCGCGCCGCCCTCCCCTGCGGTAATCACCTTAAAATAATTGAAGCTCAGGGCGCCCGTATGGCCGATGGTGCCCAAGCGCCGCCCATGATAGCTTCCCCCATCCGCCTGGCAGGCGTCCTCCAGCACATAGAGATGATATTTTTCTGCTAAAGCCATGATAGCGTCCATATTGCAGGGGAAGCCCTGAATGTGCACAGGAATGATGGCCTTGGTATGGCTGGTGATTTTCTTTTCCGTATCGATGGGGCAAAGGGTCAATGTTTCATCCACTTCTGCAATTACCGGGATGGCCCCTGCCTCCAATACGGCCATGGCGCTGGAAATATAGGTGTAGGCAGGCACGATCACTTCGTCCCCCGGCCCTACGCCCATAGCCACCAGCGCAGCAGCCAGAGCGGCATGCCCGCTGGTCATGAGAATGGCATGATCGCACGCAAAAAGTCTGCGCATTTCTTCCTCTGCCCGTGCGCTTTCCTGATAAGGCCCCTTGTTTACCTTGAACAGATATCTGCTTTCGATTACCTTTTCCAATTCCTGAATTTCTTCCCGACCCATTCGAAACATCTCATTTTCCTCCTTCGTGATTCACAATTTTGTTGACATTGTTCACAGTTCCCTGAATCAGCGCCCAATCCGCATCATCGCAGTATGGCTGAATATTGCCATATTGATGCATGGTCACTTCATAGCCGCCCCGGCACAATTGATCCTGGGTGACAAAATAGGCCTGGCTGCCATTGGTGTTGGACAGGGACAGCACGCTCACATCCCGGCACATTCTGTCAATCCGCATGCCGATTTCGGAAAACAATTCATAAATAAAGGATACATAGGCCACATCCCCAATGCGGATCACGGTCTGTGGGATAGATAGGCTATTCTGGTCTTCGTAGCCATTCTCATAGGATGCCAGCACCCTTTCCGCATAGTCCCGGAGCATTCCCTGCCAGTTGACGGTGTGCCCGGCGTATTCTTCCAGCATCTTTTCCGCTTCTTCCCGGATGATGCGCTTTTTCAAAGGAATATGAATCATTTCACTGCCGGCAGACAGGGGCGCGTCGTGGTATCCCGGAATGCTTTTATAAATCCTGACCGCATCCAGCGCCGCTGCATGGCCCAGCTCGTATACATAGCGGATATCGCCCCCGCCGGTGGTTTTTCCATTGCTGAGCCGCGGGCCCACATCTCCTTCCGGCCCATTGAAAAATGCCGTAACCGCTCCACTTTCCCGTTCCAGGGTATCGGTCATGATGCCGGGCCAATCCCGGCTGATCCGGGTATTCTGCCCAGCCGCCGTGCCATGGCAGCCGTAATGGATCATATTGGCGATGGTATTTCCGGCATCGTCCCGAAAAGAGATCACCGTCATTTGCGGGTTCATGCAGCCCCAGGGGTTCTGTCCAAACCGGATGCGATTGTTTTCGTCAAATTCCCGGCGGTTTACGCCCACATAGCTGTTTCCCCGGGCCATGCCCATTTTGACAACACATGCTTTCTTTTTTGCTTCGCTGGCGGCTTTGAGAATACCGGGAATAAAAATCGTTTCGCAGTACGCTTGATCGATGCTGCCCCACCCCTCATTCCCCTTGGTATTGGGGCCGGAGTGAGTATGGGTAGCGCAAAGCATGCAGTGTTTTCTGGGAACGCCGGTTTCCTCTTCCAGCAGCCCCAGGATGCGGTTGGCAAGCTCCGTCTCTATCAAGCATACCGTCACGCTGATCATCAGCGCTTCTGTTTTTTCCTGGCGGAAATAAAAGGCGGTTGCCGTCAGGTCATCCTCGATTCCGTCCGCAAAAATATGGGGGCTGTATCCATACAATTGGCAGCCAATTTGCGGAGTGATGGTTTCCCGTGCTACGCCCAGATACAGTCTATCCATTTCTTTCTCCTTCTTTCTCCCTCACAGCATATTCAGACCGCGCAGATAGCTCAGGCTCATTTCCACGCTTTTCACCGGATCCCCGGCGCATTGATCCTGCTCAATCACATATTCTTCGATACCGGCCTCCAAGGCTGTTTTCAAAATACCCTCAAACCAGAGATTGCCATATCCCACCTCGGCAAAGACAGGGCCGTTTTCGCCCCTGGTCATGTCCTTCAGATGCAGAATCTTCACACGGCTGCCTGTTCTTTCAAGGAAATGCCGCACATCCACGCCCCCGTGCTGAAGCCAGTAAGTATCCGGCATAAAAAACACATTTTCCCGGTCAAAGCCTTCCAGGAATAATTCCATCACGGTCTTTTGGCAGGATGTGCGCATCCATTCGTTGGAATGGTTGTGATAGGAAAAGGTGAATCCCGCATCCCGGGCCTTTTTGGCAAACCGGTTTACCCGGTGGATATATTGCATCGCTTCCTCGCAGGTTTTCACATTGGAGCTGACCCCGATATCCCCAATATCGTATTCCCGGCAAAAGGCAAACAGCGCCTTTTCCTCTTTCTCAAATCCATCCAGATTGCCCAGGTATCCAATCACCCGGATGCCCTGAGCCGCGCAAGCCCCGGCGTATTCTTTAGCCATATCAAGCGGGCCAAAAAGCTGCGCCGTATGGCAGCCCACTTTTTTAAGCCGCTGCAATGTGGCGTTCCTTTCATTTTCATCCTTTAACTGCTCTCTCACCGTATAAAGCTGCACGCCCAGCCGATTCATAATGCCCCTCCTTTATTCCTTTCCTTTTGCTTTTATTATAGCGCAGCGCCGCTGATTTTCTATCCCGCTGCTTCCGCAAAAATACGCAAAAATTTACAATTGATCTTGTTCTCTTTTCCTCGGTGTGATATACTTCCTTCAGGTGATCAATCATGCTGTATCAACATCTGCTTATGGGCAACCGCCCCTATTTTGTGGGCATTTCCCGCATGACGGGCTTCATGGAGCACAGGCATCCCGAATTGGAGCTGAGCTACTGCACCCGTGGGGCCTATGATATCTTTATCGGCAAAACCCTCCATCATCTGAAGGCGGGGGATTTGGCCATCGTGGGCCCCATGGCCTCTCATATGTTTCCCACAACCGGGGATCATAGTTGCCTGGCGTTGACAGTGAACGCTGGGCCGGCATTGCTGGGAGAATACTTTGATCCCTTCACCAAGGCAGAAATCCCCTCCCCCGTTATTCATCTTTCCGCTTCTTCCCGGCATCAGCCCTTGAAAATGCTGCTGGATGAAATCATTCACCTTCGGCAAAATGCAGCCGATTTTTCAGAATTGACGGTCAAGGGCAACCTGTATAAGGCCTTTGGCTATATTCTTTCTCATTTTGTGACGGAGCATGGGGGAACAAATGCCAAGCGGCTTCGGGATGTGGCCAAGATCGAGCAGGCGCTGGAATTGATCCACGCCAATTATCCAGAGCCCCTCACCATTGAATCCATGGCCGCCATCACCGGCTACGGAAAATCCAATTTCTGCAAGGTATTTAAGCAAATTACCGGCGACACTTTCCATAGCGTGCTCAACAGGCATCGGCTGGAAAACGCCTGCCTCCTGCTGGAAAGCTCCGCCCTATCCATTGATGATATCGCTCATCAGGTAGGGCTCACCGATGCCAAAACCTTCTGCCGCATCTTTAAGGCCGCCTACGGCCTTTCCCCCGGCGCATACAGAAAAAACCATGCCTAAGCAAAGCCGAAAGGAGATATTCTATGTTTCACGGAAAAATGAAAGCCCTCACCTTCAGCTATGATGATGGCGTTACCCAGGATCAGCGTCTGATTTCCCTGCTCAATCACTACGGCATGAAAGCCACCTTTAATCTAAACTCCGGTCTGTTAGGCAACCCCGGTTCCCTTTTGCGGGAGAATGTGACCGTGGCTCACGTAAAGCCCCGGCCCTGCGAAATCGCCGGTATCTATAAAGGCCATGAAATAGCCGCCCACACCCTCACCCATCCCCTGCTTCCTAAGCTGCCCGATGAAGAAGTGATTCGCCAGGTGGAAGAGGATCGGCTTGCCCTTTCCGATCTGGCAGGATATGAAGTGGTAGGCATGGCCTATCCCGGCGGCGGGATCAATTTTGATCGGCGGGTAGCCGATGTGATCAAAAAGCATACCGGTATCCGTTACGCCCGAACCACTGTTTCCAGCTTCGCTTTCGATAAACAGACCGATTTACATCAATTCAAGCCCACAGTCTATCACCACGCAGAATGGAAACGCATGGAAGAAATGGCCGATCGCTTTTTAAATGAGCCTGCCGATTCTCCCCGCATTTTCTATATTTGGGGCCATGCCTATGAATTTGATATCCGCAATGAATGGGATGCTTTTGAAAAGCTCCTTGCCCGTCTGGCCGGTCACAGCGATGTTTTTTACGGAACCAACCGGGAAATTCTGCTGAATGAATAAAACGCTTCATTAAATACATTTCAAAAACAAAAGACTGTCCCGCGGGGGCAGGATTTTCCTGTTGCTTTGCCAATTACTTGATAGAATATCATGGAAGGGGGCCTTTCCTTGAAAATGGCCATTGGCAAAATGCCCCACGGCCAGCGGAATCTGATCACCGATGTGCCCGGGGTGCTGGTGGGGCATCATACGGTGGATCGGGATGATTGCCACACCGGCGTTACGGTGATCATGCCGCCCCGGCATAATCCTTTTACAGAAAAATTAACGGCAGCCTGCTGGGTGTTTAACGGTTTTGGCAAAACCCAAGGGCTGGTGCAGGTGGAGGAACTGGGCACCCTGGAAACCCCTATTGCCCTCACCAATACCCTGAATGTGGGCCGGGTACACGACGCACTGGTATCCTATATGGTGGATTTGTGCAAAAAGGATGGATTCCGCCTCACCTCGGTGAACCCCGTGGTGTGCGAATGCAACGACAGCCGCATGAGCAATATTGCCAAGCGGCCCATTGGGGAAAAGGAAGTGTTTTCCGCCATTGAAAGTGCCTCAGAAGATTTTGCCCAGGGCGCAGTGGGCGCCGGCCGGGGCACTACCTGCTATGGCATGAAAGGCGGGATTGGCTCTGCCTCCCGGCTGATGGAGATCGATGGGAAAACCTACACCCTGGGCGTGCTGGTGCAAAGCAATTACGGCAGCTCAGAAGCATTCAGGCCTGCCCTTCTCCCCGAAGGCCTTGCTGAATGCGATCAGGGCAGCATTATCCTCATCGTGGCCACTGATCTTCCGCTTTCCGCCCGGCAATTGAAGCGGGTGATCCGCCGCACATCGGTGGGCATGGCGCGGCTGGGCTCCTATATTGGCCACGGCAGCGGTGAAGTAACCGTGGGCTTTACCACCGCTCCCCGTTCTCCCCTGGGAGAAAGCTTCCAATCCCAGATGATGCTCAATGAAGATTTGATGAATATTCCTTTCCGGGCGGCAGGGGAATGCGCCGAAGAAGCCATTTTGCAATCCATGTGGCATGCCAAGGCAGATGTGGCCCTGGATGGCGGGCGCATTCCTTCCCTGCACGAATTTTTACAAGAAATTAAGGAGGAACGGCAATGAAAGAACTGGGCTATTATAACGGCACAATCGGTGAACTGAGCGAAATGATGATTCCTATGGCGGATCGGGTATGTTGGTTTGGCGATGGGGTGTATGAAGCGCAGCTGTGCCGGAATTATCATATTTTCACCCTGGATGAGCATGTGGATCGGCTTTTCCGCAGCGCCGCGCTTCTCAAAATCGAAGTGCCCATGACCAAAGAAGAACTCAAACGGCTGCTCAATGAACTGGTGCAGAAAATGGACACCGGCGATCTGATGCTCTATTATCAGGTAACCCGGGGCAGCGGCAAGCGCAATCATGCCTTCCCCAAGGGTCCAGCCAATTTGTGGGTCACATTGACCCCAAAAACGCTGAACGATTCCACCGAGCCCGTATCCCTCATCACCGATGAAGATACCCGCTTCCTCCATTGCAATATCAAAACGCTGAATTTGATTCCCTCCGTGATGGCCAATCAGAAGGCGGTGGAAGCCGGTTGCTATGAATGCGTATTCTATCGTGCCGGTGGCCGAATCACTGAATGTTCCCACAGCAATGTGCACATCATCAAGGATGGTACCCTCTACACTGCCCCCACCGATCACCTGATCCTGGCCGGCATTGCCCGTGCTCACCTGATCAAGGCTTGCAAAAAACTGGGGATTCCCGTGAGCGAAACCCCCTTTACGCTGGATGATCTCCAGAACGCCGATGAAATCATCACCACCAGCTCCACCAATCCCTGCATCCGCGCCTGCAAAGTGGATGGAAAGGACGCCGGCATGAAGCGGGAAGATCTCTTTATGGCGCTTCACAAGGAGATTATTGGAGAATTTTTATCTGATACCGCTGAATAAGAAAGGATTTTTCCAATGAAACTGTTTCTTTCCGCCGATATCGAAGGCACCACCGGCATCACCCTCTGGGATGAAACCGAAAACGGCCATTCCCGCTATCCCTATTTCGCCGAGCAAATGACCAAGGAAGTAAACGCTGCATGCCTTGGGGCCATGGATGCGGGCTGCGATGATATTCTGGTAAAGGACGCCCATGATTCCGCCTGCAATCTGATTCCTTCCATGCTGCCGGAGGATGTGCGTATCTTCCGGGGCTGGGGCAGCGATATTATGAGCATGATGGCGGGCCTGGAAAGCGGCTACGATGGAGTTATCTTCACCGGCTATCATTCCGGTGCCGGAATGAATACCAATCCCCTGGCCCACACCATGAATACCCGAAATAATTACGTACGCATCAACGGTATCATCGCCCCAGAGCTGATGATCAATAGCCTGACGGCTGCTTATCTTGGGGTGCCTGTGCGATTGGTGACAGGGGATCAGGGCCTGTGCGATTGGATGAAGCAAATAAACCCCCATATCGAAACCGTGGCCGTCAGCGAGGGCCGGGGCCGAGGCTCCATTTCCATTCATCCCAATAAGGCTCTGCGCCTCATTCGGGAGGCCGCCAAGCGGGCCATGGAAAAGCCGGCGGCGGATTGCATGTTTCCTCTCCCCAACCACTTCAAAGTGGAAATCTGCTTTAAAGATCATTTCAAGGCCAAGGGGGCTTCTTATCCCGGCGTGAAGCAAACGGGGCCCGCCACCGTAGAATTTGAAGCGGATGATTATATGGATGTGCTTCGGATGCTGGATAATGTATTGTAATCTTTGGGGCTGAAAAATGCATTTTTTTGAAAACACATGCTTCACCGCTTCCATTTTCGGGTAAATTCACGGTGAAAGCACCGGCGCTTGCGCCCCGTGGCACAGGCGCTTTTTAGGAGGAATGCAGGATGAAAAAGAATGGCATGCCCACCTGCCCCGGCTGCGGCAGGCATTGCTCCCTTGCCCATCCCCGCTGTAAATACGGCCGAGATTATTGGGAGAAAATGCAAAGAAAAGAGCAGGAAGCCCCCAAGGAAAAAAGTCGCTTCAAGTGGGAAGGGCTGGTGGAAAAGGAGGGGCTCATCTGGCAATTGTTCCTGGTCAGCCGCAGCATGAAAAAAGCCCTTAGAAAAAAGAAGGTTGTAGAGGAAGATTTGCTTCTTCGCCTAAACGACCAGGAACAGCAGCAGCTTTCCGATCTTTTAAAAAAATTGGATGTAGATTGATTCAAAACGTGATTTCCCGGATATAATCATTATGTAAGCAATCTGAAAGAAAATGGAGGAAAAAAACATGTTGGATGCAAAAGTGGTCAAGCTGCTTAATCAGCAGGTGAATAAGGAATTTTACTCTGCCTATCTCTATCTGGATTTTTCCAATTACTATTATGATCAGGAACTCAATGGTTTTGGCAACTGGTATAGGATCCAGGCCCAGGAAGAACGGGATCATGCCATGCTGTTCCTCCAGTATCTCCAGAACAATGGCGAAAAGGTGGAATTGGAAGCCATTTCCAAGCCCGCAGTGGAGCTTAAAGACAACAAAACCGTATTGGAAGAGGGCCTCAAGCATGAGCGCTATGTGACCAGCCTGATCCACACCATTTACGAAGCTGCCTATGCGGTAAAGGATTTCCGCACCATGCAGTTCCTGGATTGGTTCGTAAAAGAGCAGGGCGAGGAAGAAAATAACGCGGATGGGCTCATCAAAAAATTCGAGCTCTACGGAAACGATCCCCGCAGCCTTTATATGCTGGACAGCGAAATGGCTGCCCGGGTGTATACCGCGCCCTCGCTGGTACTGTAAAGAAGGGATGCAAAAAGGATACAGGTTCATCGCCTGTATCCTTTTTTCGTTCCAATCCCTCCTTGACTTTTTCCTCATCCGTGCTATAATGGTATTCCGTCATTTTTCCTGTTTTTTTGTGAAAAGGAGGGTTCGCAATGATCGAAAGCAGCAAGCAAAATAAGAAAGCCTGGGAGTTCAACGCCTATGATTTCTGGCTAAAAGAATCGGGGCAGCCCGCAGAAAAAGCCCAAAAGATCCTGGCCAATCCCGCCCGTTCCCTGCGTTTTCATGCTTCGTATTTTTCTTCCTTTCAAGGCGTTAAAGTAGCCAATATCTGCGGCTCCTGCGGGAAAAAGGCCGTTGCTCTGGCAGCGCTGGGGGCGGATGTCACCGTTTTTGATATTTCTGAAGAAAACAAGAAATATGCCATGGAGCTTGCCCAGGCAGCGAAAGTCCCTCTCCATTACGAGGTATGCGATGTATTGGAAATTGATCTGAAAAAATATGCAGGCCATTTTGACGTGGTGTATATGGAAGGGGGAATCCTGCATTACTTTCATGATCTAAGCGCTTTCATGCAGATAATGGGCGCTCTTTTGAAGCCAGAGGGCTTCATGATCTTAAGCGATTTCCACCCCTTCCTAAAGATCTATGATGTGCTGGACTTCCAGCAGCCTCTCCGGGGATATTTTTCAAAAGAAATATTTGAAGGAGAAATGCCCCATGCCCGTTTTTACGATGAAGAAACCAGAAACACCTTTCCTAAATGCAGCCTGAGAAAATATACGATCAGCGAGATCATCAATGCGGTGATCCAATCCGGCTTTATCCTGAAAAAATTTGACGAGCACCCCGCCTGGACCAACCCGGACCTGCCGGGAGAATTCACCTTGATCGCAGCGCCATGCAAAACGCCAGACTGAACCAGCCTGGCGTTTCTTTCATTTCCTCTTTATTTTATTCAGGAAGCTCCACCGTAGCGCCGCCGGGAATACAAACGATCTGGTCATTCACCCGGATCCAGCATTCCGCCGCGCTGGGATTGTGCACAAAGCTATTGTCTGCGGCAAATTCCAGGCGCTTGAAATTTTCCATGCATTGCACATATTCCAGATTGGTGCAATACCAGATATCGTCCTTTCCGCCCATCATCCGGCAGAAATCCTCGATGATATACCAGTTATCATTCGTATTGAATTCATAGCTGTGGCCCCACACATACATCAGCCTCAGATACTGATGCTTATGATGGTCCAGCAGCTGCTGCCCAAGCTCCATAAGCCTGGGGCTTCTATGATGGCAGGTAGCCTCCCAGCGATAGAAATCCTGGGGCGCCTTGATGCTTTCCGTCACCGTAGTGACCCGGGCATACTTGATCCCCACCATGGGCAGCATTTCAACGATTTCGTCGCTATAGGAGCCGTTGGGATAGCTAAGCCCCGTCACAGGATACCCGGCGATCTTTTCCAGGGCCTTCCGGTCCTCCAGCAGTTCCTGCATCACCAGGGGAAGCGGGCAGCGTTCAATGGTGGGATGGGTCACCGTATGGCAGCTGATCTCATGGCCCTGATATAGCGTTTTGGCTTCCTCAGGAGAAATCTTTCTTTCGCCGGTCATGAGGCCGCTGTTCAAATGGAAAGAACCCTTGCACCCGTTCTGATTAAAGATTTCCACCAGTCGGCGGTCATGGATGGTGCCGTCGTCGTAGCTGAAAGTGAGGGCCTTGAATTTTCCTCCGGGATAGCAGCAAAATACTCTTCTCATTTCCTTTTCCTCCTGCACTCTATTAATTCTCTTTCTTTTCTTCTTCCGGCTTCTCCAGAATGATCTTGCCGTCCGCCATTTCCATCTTCACCCGGTTGCCGGTGATCTGCATTTTTTCCAGCATATCCCGGGGGATCTGCAATCTGCCTGCCCGGTCCAGGATGGCATATTCATCCTGCACCTCCTGGGCGCTGGTCATGGCGTCAATTTCGTTCCAGCGATCCAGATAGCTTTGCTTCATGATCCTTTCACTGCTGATTTTTCCATCCCGGATGGCTACCACCCTGTGCACCTTCTTGGCCAAAGTTTGATCGTGGGTAACGATTACGGTGGTAATCTCCGTTTCCCGGTTAATAGCCCTGAGCACATCCAGAATATACGCGCCTGTTTTAGCATCCACCGAGCCGGTGGGCTCATCCGCCAGCAGGAGTTTGGGCGCATTGGCCAGAGCAATGGCAATGGCCACCCGCTGCTGCTCACCCCCGGATAATTGGGTAAGGCGGCTGTGCTTTTTATTGGAAAGCCCCACCATCTCCAGCAGTTCCAGAGCCCGCTGCTTTTTCTTTTTGCCGGAATCAAAGAGCATGGGCATCTGCACGTTCTGCCACGCGGTGAGATAAGGAACCAAATTGCGCCCGTTATTCTGCCATACAAAGCCTACCGTGCGCCGCTTATAATCCACCAGTTCCCGTTCATTCAGCTTAAACAGGTCCTTCCCATCCACCATCAATCGTCCGGCAGAGGGTCTGTCCAGCCCGCCGATCATGTTGAGGAAGGTGGATTTTCCGCTGCCGCTGTTGCCGATAATGGCCAGCAATTCGCCCTTATCCACCCGCATTTCCAGGCCCTGAAGCGCCAGCACCTCGATATCCTTGGTTTTATAGATTTTGACCAGGTTTTCGCATTCGATCATCGCCTGCGCGGCCTCATGCTCTGCCATAAACCCGTTCACCATCCTCCAATTCATATACTGCATCGCCGATTTCCATCAGCCCTGTATCGTGGGTGGTCATCACTACGGTGACGCCTTCCTGTTCGCACAGGGTTTTAAAAATCTTCACCACCTGCAGCCCCGTCAAAGTATCCAATTCCGCTGTGGGTTCATCGGCAAAGATCACCTTGGGCCGATGGGCCAGCGCCCTTGCAATGCACACCCGCTGCTGCTCGCCGCCTGAAAGCTCCTGGGGCATATGCTTCATGCGAGTGCCAAGGTTCACCATCTTCAGGCATTCCTCCGCCCGCTTTTCCCAGCTTTCTTTGCTTCTGGCCATACGCAGGGCATATTCCACGTTTTCCTGGGCGGTCATCATAGGAATCAGCGCCACGGACTGAAACACAAAGCCAATTTCTTTTCTGCGAAGCTTGGCCTGGCTGCGCTCGGACATACCCACAATATTTTTCCCGTCAAACCACACTTCCCCCGCCGTGGGCTTATCCAGCGCGCCCAGAATATTCATCAAGGTGGTTTTTCCAGAGCCAGATCTGCCCTTTAAGATGGTCAATTTTCCCCGGGGCACCACGATATCCACGCCCTTGAGGGCCCAGAAATCCCCGCCGGAGGTGTGGAACCTGCGCTTAATGCCTTTGGCATCGATAAATGCATCCATGTGATCAATCCTCCCCCAGCTTCAGTGCCTGGGCAATCTTGAGCCGGGATATGAGCATTCCCAGCACCACCATACACAAAAGAATCACAATGCCAATGATCACAAACAAGCGCACATAATCCGCCGTATGGCTCACCACTTCCAAGGGAATGGCATAATCGCTGGCGGCATAGGCCAATTGGATCAGGGGCATATAGAGCTTCGCCGTAAAATGCCCTACCGCTGCGCCAACGCCCAGGGGCAGCGCGGAAATGAAAAGCTGTTCATTGAGCAGCATGGTGATCACTTCCCGCATGCTCATGCCCATAGCCCTGAAAATACCAAACTGCAATGAACGGGAACGGATGGACAAAATCCAATAGATCAAAAAGCCCACGGAGCAAAGGAGAAGCACCACAATGAAGCCCACGGTGAGAATGCCGTTGGTCCCCTGGAGCACAGGATCATTTTTCTTTTCGGTCAGCTTGGCGTCACTATCCTGAAAAAGAGTATACCCAATCCCATTTTCCTGGGCAAATTCATAGAAGTAACCACTGCCATCTTTATTTTTAATCCAAAGCTGATAGGGCTCTTCGCCCCAGGAGGACTGCAATTGCTGCAGATGGGCCACAATCAGATAATTCTCCGTTTCCTTGAATACCCCATCCGTGCCCTGCTTGTATTCCACCGGCAAAAAGCCCGGAAAATAATCCACAAAGCCATATACGATGCCCATCTGGGAATCGCCGTTCTTATTGCGATAGGTGATGGTATCGCCCAGCTTATAGCCGTGGGTGGTTTGGAAATTGCGGGAAAGGAGCACGCTGCGGCTATTTCGGGAAAGGGCATTGAGATAATGATACCAATGAATATCCGAAAGGCTATCCTTAAACCAGGCAGCCTCCCCAAAATCCTTGGTATGGATGCCCATGAGCTGCACATTTTTTACCGTGCCTTTGGAAACGCTCACGCTGATATCCTTATTTACATACACCCTGGCGATAGCTTGGGCGCCCTCCAAATCATCATAGCGCCCAAAGTCCGGCTCATAATATTCCATTTCCAGGTTCGGGTCATCCGCTACGCTGGAAGCATTATCCGCCCATTTTTCCTGCACCACTAGATCAGCGCCAATGGCATAGCGCAGATTATCCTCTGCATTTTGATTAATGGTGCGGGCGGCCTGGGCGTTGAATACCCCCAGAGCAATGGTCATGATCAAAAATACCATAATAAAGCCCTGGCTGCTCCGGGTGCGCAGCACTCGCATAAAGGAAGCGTAGAGCGCAGGGCTCCAAATCCGGCGGAAAAGGCGGAAAAGCACCCACACCACCAGCGGCAGCACCCGCACGGCCAGCAGGCCCGCACCAATCATAAACAGGCTGCTGGATAAAAACAGCAAGGGATCCAGTGAGGCGCCTTCCAGCACCCGCACAGCCAGAATATCCTTCTGGCCGCTGAATGAATAGAGCCCATAAAGCGCCACGCCCAGAATAATAAAATCCAGGCAAAGCTTCTGCCACATGGGCGTTTGAGTAATTTTCTTATTTTTCTGCCGCTTATGCCCCACAATGCTGGCCTTGGAATAGCGCAGCGCAGGGATCACCATAGCCGCCATGGAAAGAAGCGAGGCAGCCCCGGCGAAAAGCAGCGCCTCCTTATGCACCTCCACCGGCAGCGAGCCCCGGTTCACAAATTCCAGGAAAGCATTGGAGGCCCCGATCACCTGGCATAAATATGCCCCCAAGGGAATGCCTGCGCCGTAGGATAAAAGGGCCACCAGCAGGCTCTGGATAAAGTAGATGGAAAAAATCTGGCCTCTTCCAGCGCCGCGGCTTTTGATCACCGCAATTTCATTCTGCTCCATTTCCAACATCTGCCGGGACACCATGAACACAAAAGCCGCCAGCAGCGCGAAAACAGGAGTTTGCAGTACCCAGAGGGTCACATTCACCTTTTTTTCCGTTTTAACAAAGTTGCTGAGCACATCCGTGAAATTATCCCGGTAATTCTTGCGGAACTGGCTGTTTAATTCGCCGGTGAGGTATTCCGATGCCGCCAGCATCGCCTGGGCATTTTCACCCCGGAATTGCGTGTAATCCAGAAGCACATACCAGGTGGTGCTGATGCTGTTTTGCATGGTATCCTGATTCATAAACAAGCTGTTAAACAAATCAGGATCCATGAAGCATTCGTCATAATAGTAATTGGGATTCCTGACCCAGTAGATATCTTCCTGGCTCTTGTTGGTAAACATGCCGGCAATTCTGATTTTCACCGAGTTTCCCGCTGAATCCAAAAGCCGGGGAAATTCGATCACGTCCTCCATCATCAGGTTCATGCCCCGCATAGCGCCCTCGGATACGATCACGTCAATAATGCCCTCCGCATCCGGCGCTTGGGAATACATGCGGCCGGTGAGCAAGGTGATATGCTCCTCCATTTCATTCAAAGAAGCAATGGAAAGCATCGGTTCCTGAGCATCGGAACGGTTCATTTCCAAGGCGCCTCGAACGGATTGAGTGAACCGGTAGCATACCTTTTCAATGGCTGGAACCTGATACTTTTCTTCCATCTGCAGCGCCCACGCATCCTGGGCTTTAATGGTTTCCAAGCTCTTGGTGGCATTGGCCATGGTCAAAGTGATCAGGCCGGGATATGCATTATTTTCCGTCAGGTAATCTTCCAGGCCCCGGGTCAGCGTTCTTTGGAGCATCGCCCGGGTATACATAGGATTGGCCGAGGCGATGCTGACCGAAAGGATATTGCCGATCAGCAGGGCCAGCAGCATCCATTTTTTGCTGATCATTTTCCGGATAACAAATCTAAGCATGCCCTGCCTCCTTTCAGTTGGTCACGATCACCTCACCCGCCTCCAGGCCCTGCACGATCCAGGCCTGGGTGGGGTTGGTAAAGGAATTATAATACTGCACATAACGCTTGTGGGCCATGCCCTCCTCCAGCTTTTTCACATAGTGCTTCCCGCTTTCCATGGTTAAAATATTTCTGGACAGCACAATCACATTTTCAATTCGGCATACTTCACCGATCACGCTGGGGTTGGTCAACTTCACATTTTCCGTATCATATGCATCCAGCAGAATATAAGCCTTGTTGGTACGCCGATTTTTGGGCAGCAATTGATCCGCACCCACCACTTTCCCGGTAAGCACCGTGCGGCTTTTCACCGGGCCCACTTCCACCGTCACATCCATCCCATAGCGGAAATAGCCGTTGCTGTTATCCAATTGCAAAAGCATTCCATCCGTGCGATACATTTGAATCAGCACTTCGCTGGTGGATACGGCATCCCCTTCCCGCTTGCTTTTTACGTTGGTAAGAACGCCGTCCACAGGAGCGATGAGATAGCACTGCCGGGCCTTTTCTTCCATCTCTTCCAGCTTCTTTTGCATATCTGAGATGCTGTTTTCCTGCTGATACGTGTATTTTTCCAGGGCCAATTGCTGATAGGCAATTTCCAGAGCCAATTGCTCCCGCTCAAAAGGATCCTTGGTCAACGCCCGCTTTTCCTCCAGCGCATCCAGGGCCTTCAGCCGGCTTTCAACGCCGCTTTCCATTGTTTCTTTGGCCCTTTGCAAATTCAGTCGCTGAGAAGCTGCAGTCACTTCATCCTCTGCCAATTGAAACACGGCCAAAATATCCCCGGCCTTCACTTCATCGCCCTTGCGCACCTTGTATTCCACAAATTTGGCGCCGCTTGTTTCAAAGCGAAGGCTATAGGTGAAGGGATAAAATTCTTTCCCGCCGGTGGACGCCGTGCGCACGTAATCCCCGTGCTCGATCACCATGGTATCATAATTTACCTTTTCTTCCTGAATATCCTCCAGGGAAATCAGGCTATCGCTTTCCTGCGCTCCCTGGGCCCAGAGAGGAAACAGCAGAAAAAAGGCCAGAAGCAGCACGCACTTATTCTTTAACATAAACCACCGCTCCTTCCTCCAGCCCTTCCGTAATCTGGGTTTCCCAATCCGTGGTAATGCCCACCTTCACGCTCCTGCGCACCCGCTTGCCATTTTCAATCAGGTATACATATTTCCCGGTGCTGTCGCTGTAAAGGGCGTTGCTGGGGATGAGCAATGCATTTTCCGCTTCCCTCGTTACAATGCACACCATGGCATATTGCCCTGCCTTCAAGGGAGCGTTTTCATCACGGAGCGAGAATTGACTCTTCACTTCTTCCCCTGCAAGCACCAGAGATACATATTCCTTCATATCTATTTCAACCGGAACAAGATCGTGCTTTTGATCCTCAATCATAGCATACAGCCCAAATGCATTTTGAAGCGACACGGGCGATACATAATCCGATTCAATCATCAATTTGCTTTCATCGGCCAGATACAAAATGGGATGATAGGCTTTCACGCTGCTGCCCGGCTGCAAGGATGCTGCGAACAGGATCCGCCCATCAAAGGGGGCGTAAAGAACACCTGCCTTCATTTCCTCCTGCAGCTTTTCAATGTTTTCCTGATACTGCGTGATCTGCCGATCCCGCAGCTCCTTTTCCAGGGCCTGATTCAGCTGCTCTTCCTCAATATCCAAATCCATCAAGGCCAGGGTTTTCTCCTCCGCGCCCTGAAAACGCATCTGATTTTTTTTACTGATCAGTATCTCCAATTCCAGCGCAGCCATTTCATCATCGAAACGCGCCTGGGTCAAAAGCCGTTCCAGGGTTTCCTGGAGGCTTTTCAGCTTTTTTTCCTCGTTCTCCTGATTAAGGGCAATCAGTATATCCCCTTTTTTCACCGCCTGGCCCACGGCTACATGCACCGTTCCCACCGTGCCGGGAACGGTGAAATAAAGCTCCTCCACCTGAGGGCATACGGCGCCTTCGTACAATTCGATCGTCCGGATATCCCCCCGATATGCTTGAGCCGTATCCATTTGCACGCCCACGGGCTCCAGCAGCTCAGGCACATCCTCCGCCCCAAGCGCCGTGCATCCCCAGGCGCAGCAGGCAAGGGCCGCCATCAGGCAAAGCATTTTTCGCCACATCTTCATGTTCCACCTACTTTAATCCACCACAACCGTTTCGCCCTCTTGAAGGCCGCCGGTAATCTCTATCCGTTTATTGATGGTCATGCCGGTTTCCACGTTCTTATAGCCCTTGGTGCCGTCATCCTTCTGATAATAAACGATCATCTGCTCACCGATGGAGGCAACCGCTTTTTCAGACAGCGTGAGCACATTTTCCCTTACATTCAGCACCAGTTCTATTCTGCCCGTATCCCCGTCCTCCAGCTCAAAGTTGGGCTCATTGAGCTTGAAATACACATAGGCGCTTTTGCCTTCCGTTTTTTCCTGCTGATCCAGTCCCAGGCTTTCTTCATCCGCTACCGTTGCTGCATAAATCGCCTTCCCCACAGCGATTTCATACTGATCTCCAGGCCGAAAATAATGCCAATAGGGGGTTTCGGCACGAAAAAGAGACAGGGTGGCATCCGCCAATGTGATCACCCGTTCCCCCAAAGCGCTCCTGGTGCCTTCATCATATTGGCGCACATAGGTGATTGTGCCGTCAAAGGGAGCAATGATCTGCCGGCTGACCAGCTGCTTTTCCAGGGATTGAAGGGTGAGAGTTTGCAGGGTGCGGCTATCCTCCAGGCTTTGGCGCCGATTGGCATAATCCAGGATCACTTTTTCCCGTGCCTCCATAAGCGCGCTATTTCCCTTTCCTGCTTGCTCCAATTCGCACCTGCGCAGGGCCAATTCCTCCAATTGATCCAGATGGGCAAGGCGAAGCCGGGTTTCCTCCAGATTTTCCTGGGCAGTATCGATCCTGCTTCGCATATCGGAAAGCTGCAATTGTGCCAGCACCTGGCCTTTTTTTACGCTATCGCCCAATTGCACAAAAACTTCATCGATATATTCTCCGCCCACGCTGAAATGAAGCCCTGCCGACTGCACGGGCACATATCGGCAGCTGACGCTCTTTTTTTCAATCAGCGTTTCCCTGATCACCGTTTCCGTTTTATAGGCCGGCTGGGTATAGCTCGATAGAAGCGGCGCCGTCCGGGGTGCCTCCTCCTGGGGCAGCAGCATGCAGCCGGATAGCAGCCAGGGCGTGAGCAGCAAAAGCGCCCATGCCAGATTTTTTTTGCCCATCGTCATCCTCATTCCAAATCAAATTTAATCGTGTCTTCCCGGGCAGAAATTTCAATGCGCCAGGAAGCTTCATCCTCCCCGGCAAGATGCGCAGGAATTTCCGCATAGATCAGCAGCGGCGCCTTGGCCATGGGAAGAAGTGAAATATCCAGGCCGCTGCGCCCATCCCGCTCACATACTACTGTGGCGTCAAAGGCGTATCCGTCTTCATAAATCACCCGGGCGTCCAGATGCATAAACAGGCGCAATTCTTCCTGAGAAAGATTGATAATCCATCCATCCGCAGCCAACAAAAGATGATCCCCATTGCCAGATGTCCTGGCAGTATCCGCTCCGTAAGGAGCCGATACGCCCTGGGCAAACCAATAGCGATTTAATTGAATCCCCGCCGCATCCTCCAGGATGGAATATTCGATATTTTCTTCTGTCGCTTCCCTTTTCGTTTCCGTAAGGGCGCGCATCAGGGAAGCATCGGCGCATCCCGTTTCCACCAGGCCCAGGTATTTCTGCGCTCTGCGCACCGCCGCAATCGCCACAGTGCCAAAGGTTTTTCCAGGTTCGCCGCTGAGGAATCCGGCAGACACCAGGGCCTGCTGCGCCTTTAAAGAAGCGTCAGAACGCTGATCTTTCATGATCATGCCAAATTCATCGTCAATTTCGCTTCCATCCAGCGCAAGCTCCACCCGGCTCTTCATGCATAGCGGCGCAAAGCCGTAATTCACTTTCCAAGCTGCATTGCTCCGATCCCAAAGCCCATAATTTTCAAGGCCCGCCTGATCAAGCAACGCCGCCGCATCCCCAAGGGCCACAAGCGAAGCTGCTTCCAGGCGCTTCCGGGCGGTGGTGCTTTGTGCGTCAAAGGTGGTGGTATAGGTACTGTCTCCCAGCAGGCGCATGGATACCTTGCCCGCATTTTGCACGGCCGCAATCATTTCCACTGCTTCTAAAGTCAGCGGCGCAGAGATCATTTCCGCCTTTTCCTTGCCGTTTTCCACGATGGAAGATTGGGCGGCCAGATCATAGCGAATGCCATCTGCCAAAATAGAAATGGCCGTGGCGTTAAGAGGCTTGCTTGGATAGGCATAATACACCCGCAAAACCGGCTGCCATATTCCCGTTTTGCTGTCGCCCTCTGCTTCTACCGTAAATACCAGAAAGGACTGGGAATAATCGCTTCCTTCATCCCAGAATCTTTCCAGCAGCGCATCCGCCCCATTGGAGCGCACCGCCCACCTTCCCTTATCGTTTTCCTGATAGGAGGGATAGCGCTGCAGCGCTTCCATATTCAGCGCTTCCGCAGCCAGGGGCAAGGATTCGCCGTGAGCCACTGCCACACTAAAACATATCACCATTGCCATCAGCCAGATAACCGCCTTTTTCATGCGCGCACCTCATTTAATTTAATCGGTATTATATTTATTTTACAACAACTCATAAACCGTGTAAAGACACAGATTTGTTAACGAACATGTATCTGCACTTGCTTTTCCAGGCACACCAGATTCACAGCGTCAAGCCCCTGAAAATTACAGGGCACAATCCCAGCCTCCCTGTAGCCCATCCGCCGATAAATCCGCCGGGCCGGCGTGTTGCGTTCATTGGTATCCATCCTCAGCACCCGACAGCCCGTTTCCCTGGCCATTTTTTCATAAAAATGCACAAATTCCTGGCCATAGCCATGGCCTGCCGCCAATGGTGACACCACCAGGGTATGGAGCACCAGCACCTCCCGGTCATCAGCCGGATAATAATAATCCACCTGGGCGTAGGCATCCTCCTGCTCCTGGTTGATCCGGGCAGTGGCCACGATCTGCTCCTTTTGCTCCATCACGTAAAGTTCGCCTTTTTTCAGGGACTTTTTTGCTGTTTCGGCGGTTGGATACACTGTCCGTTTCCATCCGGTAGTAGTGCGCCCCGCTTCTTCTTCATCATGGATCAGCCGGTATATTTCTGTCACCGCACCGATATCCTTTTCCGTTGCTTTGCGAATCATTTAGAGCCTCTCCTTAAACGCAAAAAGCCGGAAGAGTGCGCAGCGCTCCCCCAGCGATTCCGCCTTATTTTCCTTTTGCCAGCCGGTGCATCACTTCATTGCCCCCCCGGCCAAAGTAATTATGCAATTGCCAGAATTCCTGATACAGCTTTTCGTACTTTTCCTTGTTTTCCCCGGGATAATAGGTTTTTTCCAGAGGCTGGCCCATATGGCGGCTGGCTTCCTGCAAAGAGGGATACACGCCGCCTGCCGCAGCCGCCACAATGGCCGCGCCAAGGGCCATGGCCTCCTTGACTGCCGATACATGCACTTCCCTGCCCAGCACATCCGCCACGATCTGCATCAGCATGGGGCTCTTTCTGGCCATGCCGCCTACCGCCACAATGCGATCCACCTTTAAGCCCTGGCTTTCAAAATTATCCACAATGGAGCGCATGGTATATACCGAGCCCTCCATCATGGCCCGATAAATGGCTTCAGGCTTGGTCTGCAGCGTCAGGCCCAGGATCATGCCGCTCAATTGGCTGTCCCCCAGGATGCAGCGATTGCCGTTGAGCCAATCCAGCACGATCAATCCATTGGCCCCAGGCTCCAAAGCAGCCGCCTTTTCATTCATCAATTGATGCACGGAAATATTCTTTTCCCGGGCTTCCTCATAGCAATAAGCGGGGCAGGCATGCTCAATAAACCAGGCCAGATTTTCGCCCATGGGTTGATTGCCTTCATAGGTAACCAAGCCCTCATAAAGCCCATCCGGCGCCTTGCCGGCAATATCCATCACATCTTTATTTTCCTTGCCCAGCAAAAGATGGCAGGCAGAAGTGCCAAGCACGGTGATCATTTCTCCGTCCTCCCAAAGGCCGGCGGAAAGGAAGCCGGCCTGGGCGTCCACCATAAAAGGCGCAATGGGAATACCCGCTTCAAGGCCCAGCTTCTTTGCCATCTCATCCGTCAAATATCCGGCACACTGGGAAAGCGGCAACGTATCTCCCTTGAATTGCTGCTCCAGCGCTCCATCCAAGGCGGGATCAACGGCAGCATAAAATTCCGCTGGAGCATAACCCTTGCCCACTTCGTAGAAATTCTTGATAGAAGCGGCGTTGGCGCTGCGGCTGAGCGTGCCCGTAAGCAGCCACACCAGCCATTCCCCTGCTTCCAGATAATAGGCCGTTTTTTCAAAAGCAGCCGGCGCTTCCTCCTTGATCTGCAAAAGCTTGGGAACGGGCCATTCGGAGGAAATGCGGTTGCCGGTATTTTTGAGCCAGCTCACCTGCATATCCCTTGCCACCTTCTGCACCTGCGCCGCCTGATCTTCCGCATGATGCTTCCACAGCTTCACATAGGCGTTGGGCTCTTCCTCAAATTCAGGCAGGAAGCAAAGGGGGGTGCCATCCGCCAGGGTAGGCATATTGGTGGAGCAGGTAAAATCAATGCCAAGGGCGGCCACGTCCGCCGCCTCCGCTCCCGCTTCCTGGAGCACGTTGGGCACGGTGTATTCCAGCGCCTCCAGATAATCTTTGGGATGCTGCAGGGACCAGCCACGGGTGAGCTTTTTTCCGCAGGGCAGCTGTAAATCCATCACCCCATGGGGATAATCGTAGGAAGCGGCGGATACTACCTCGCCGTTATCCAGCCGGGCCAGCACCGCCCGGGCAGAGAGCGTGCCAAAATCGATACCGATTGCATATTTCTTCATCGTCATATCCTCCCTTATTCCCCCAGCATTCCTTTCACCCGGAGGGCCGCCGCCTTCACGGCATTTTTCTTTTCGCCCTGGCTTACCAATTCCTCCACTGCATCCCGCATAGAAAGATCGGCAAGCAAAAGATCAAAGAGCCGCGCTTCCAAAGAGGCCGCCACTTGCGGCTTTTCTTCCGGGAGCAAAACGCCCCTTAAATCCGCCACCAGGCAATATTCGCCCTTTTCGCTCTTTTCATTGGCTTGGAGCGCCGCAAGGATTTCATCCGGCGTTCCACGAAGGGTCAGCTCATGGAGCTTGGTCAGATCGCAGCTCACAGAAAGCCTGGTCCCGGGCAAATATTCCCCAATGGCCGCTACCAGATTTTTCACCCGATGGGGGGATTCATGGAAAATAGCGCCTTCCGATTTTCTGCCAATTTCCAGCAATTTCTCCTTCAGTTCCTTATTTTCTCTGGGTAAAAAGCCATAGAAAGTAAAGGAAGAAAAATCAAAGCCGCTTACGGATACCGCCGCCGCAAAAGCGGTAGGCCCCGCCACCGCCACCACCGGAATGCCCTTTTGGGCGGCCAGGCGCACAATTTCGGTGCCGGGATCGGATATGGCTGGAGTACCTGCATCCGTCACCACCGCCACATCGATATTTTCCGAAAGCATCCTTTCCGTGATCTCCTCGCCTCGGCTTTTTTCATTATGCTGATGGCAGGAAACAAGGGGCGTATCTATGCCAAAGTGAGTGGTGAGCTTTCTGGTCACCCGGGTATCCTCTGCACAGATCAGGGATACTTTTTTCAGCGTTTCAATGGCCCGGGGGCTCATATCAGATAAATTGCCAATGGGGGTGGCCACTACGTACAGCATCCGGCCGTCCTCCTCTCCGGTTTACAAAAGCATTTCAAATTCAATCTCGTGCCGCAAAGGAATATCATTCTCGCCCATCAGCGGAATTTCCGGCTTCATCTGCCGGGAAATATCCATAGCGTTGCGGTAGAAATGGATCATGTCAAATCCGCGCCTTTGGTAATAGCGGATGGCTCGGATATTATCATTGGTTGTGATCAATACGATCCTGCTGCATCGCTTCTCCTTGGCAATGCGAATCACCCAATTCAGCAGCGCCGTACCGATGCCCCGGTTTTCCCGCAGGCTATCAAACGATGTGATCTCGCAGGTATCCCCATAAAAAAGGAAGGTAATCAAGCCAATGATTTCGCCGTTTTCCTCGGCCACAATGCCATCCACCCGGGTCATATCCACAGCTTGTCCGCGCAGGATCATAATGGTTCCATGCCACTTTTTGGCAATCCACTCATTCACCTTTTCTCTGTTTTCCGTGGAAATAGGGCCAAATTTCATTCCTGCATATCTCCCTTTTCAAATACCCGAAGGGTGGCGCTGTGGGAGCGGGAATTATCCGAAAGCTCATCCTGCCCGGCCTTAATAGCGCCGCCAATGGCCTTGCCCAAAGGCTTTTTTCCGCAGGTACAAATGGGCGCTTTGGGCGGGCAAGTGCAAGGGTTTTGCAGCTTTCTAAACGCCAGCTTCACAATCCGATCCTCAATGGAATGGAAGGTGATCACTGCCAGGCGACCGCCGGGAACCAGCAAATCCACCCAATCTCCAATGGCCTTTTCCAAAGGCGCCAATTCATCATTCACCACGATTCTTACCGCCTGGAAGGTGCGCCGGGCCGGGTGCCCGTCATCCTTCCTGCGCACGGCCTTGGGAATGGCCGCATCCACCACCTTCACCAAATCCTGGGTGGTGAGCAGGGGGGCCTGTTTTCTTTTTTCGATCAAAATCTGGGCAATGCGGGCCGCCCACTTTTCATCGCCCCAATCCCTTAATGCCTGGCAAAAATCCTTTTCGGATACGGTGTTCACATAGTCCGCCGCCGTCATGCCTTTGGAGGTATCCATCCGCATATCCAAGGGGGCGTCCTCATGATAGGAAAAGCCCCGCTCAGGCGTATCCAATTGATGAGAGGAAACGCCCAAGTCCAACAGGCCGCCGTTCAAAAGCGTTCCTTCCGGTAAAAGGGCCTTCACATCATGGAAGTTGCCATGCAGGGCATGAAACCCCGGAAACGCCGAAAGCCGGGAGGATGCCGCCGCAATGGCCGCTTCGTCCCGGTCGATGCCATAAAGAGTGCCTTCCCCCATGGCTTTTAAGATTTCTCCGCTGTGGCCGCCGCCGCCCAGAGTTCCGTCAGCAAATACCTGGCCTTTTTGCGGATCCAAATATTCCAGCACTTCATTGAGCAGTACCGGCACATGATGAAAATCCATGATGCGTTTCTCCTTCACTGGCACACAGCCCGTTCAAAACAGGCCCGCTTCATCCAGATATAGCTTTCTTGGAGGGGGACCAGGGGAACCGTTCTTTGGCTGCAAAGAATGGTTCCCCCGAAAAATTCCCGTATCTCTTAGCCCAGCTCGGCAATGCGGGCGTCCAGGGCAGAGAGCATTTCCTTGTTCTTTTCCAGCTTTTCCTTTTCAGCGGCCACCAGATTGGCGGGAGCCTTGGCCACAAAGCCGGGATTGTTCAATTTACCTTCGGCACGGGCGATTTCCATTTCCAGCTTCTGGCGTTCCTTGGCGAGGCGGGCCTTTTCCTTTTCAAAGTCCACCAGTTCGCCAAGAGGGATAAAGAATTCACCGGCCACGCACACAGCGCTCACGGTCTTTTCAGTGATTTCGGCGTCCTTTTCCAGCATTTCCAATTGAGAAACGCTGGCCAGGCGAGCGAAGTAGATTTCTGCGCCGGAAAGAGCATCCTGCCAGCCTTCGCTGGGGCGCACCATGAGACGGGCGCGCATGGAGGGCTGCACATTCATGCCAGCACGCAGATTGCGAATGGCGCGGATCATTTCCATAATGCCTTCCATCCGGGCGCTTTCGGCAGCGAAATCATACTTTTCTTCCGCCCAGGGCCAATCAGCCAGCATGCAGGAGGCCTCCGCCTTACCAGGCAGGTTCTTGTATACTTCTTCGGTGAGGAAAGGCATAAAGGGATGGAGCAGGCGCAGAAGGCCGGAAAGCACATACTGGAGCACGGCGCGCACGGTGGCCTTGCGGCTCATATCCTCGCCCAGCAATCCGCCCTTGGCAAGTTCAATATACCAATCGCAGAATTCGCTCCAGATGAAATCATAAATCTTCTGCGCGGCCAAGCCAAACTCAGCTTCTTCCATATTCTTGCTGATCTGGCGCACTGCTTCGTTGTATTTGCCCAGAATCCACTGATCGGGCAGGAGCAATTCCTTGCCTTCCAGAGTTTCTTCGCCATCCAGATTCATCAGCACGAAACGGCTGGCATTCCATACCTTGTTGGCAAAGTTCCGGGCCATTTCCACCTTTTCAGTGGAATAGCGGGTATCGTTGCCGGGGCTGATGCCCATCACCAGAGAGAAGCGCAGGGCATCGGCGCCGTACTGATCGATCACTTCCAAAGGATCCACGCCATTGCCCAGGGATTTGCTCATCTTCCTGCCCAGCGCATCGCGCACCAGGCCATGGATCACCACGGTGTCAAAAGGCGCATTGCCCATATTCTCCAGAGCGGAGAAAATCATGCGGGATACCCAGAAGGTGATGATGTCATAGCCGGTTACCAGGGTATTGGTGGGATAGAAATATTTCAGGTCTTCGGTCTGTTCCGGCCAGCCCAGAGTGGAGAAGGGCCAAAGAGCGGAAGAGAACCAGGTATCCAATACGTCTTCATCCTGCTTAAGATGGTTGCTTCCGCACTTGGGGCACACAGTGGGATCTTCCCGGGTACAGATTACTTCGCCGCAATCGCAATACCACACAGGAATCCGGTGGCCCCACCACAGCTGGCGGGAAATGCACCAGTCGCGGGTGTTTTCCATCCAATTGTAATAGAGCTTGCTGAAGCGATCGGGCACGAACCGGGTTTCGCCCTTCTTTACGCATTCAATGGCAGGCTTGGCCAGGGGCTCCATTTTTACAAACCACTGCTTGCTCACCATGGGCTCAATCACGGTGTGGCAGCGATAGCAAGTACCCACTTCATGCTTAATGGGCTCCACGGATTTGAGCAGGCCAAGTTCAGTCAAATCTTCCACAATGGCCTTACGTGCTTCCTGGGTGGTCATGCCGGCATATTTGCCGCAATCCAGCACGTGAGGCTCATTCACGCTGGCCTTGCCGGAAGCAAAGATTTCATCGGCAATGGCCTTATCTTCCGCGCCGGTCATGTGGCCGTCATAGGTGAATACGCGCATGATGGGCAGATTGTGGCGCTGGCCCACTTCATAGTCGTTGGGGTCATGGGCAGGGGTGATCTTCACCACGCCGGTGCCCTTTTCCATGTCCGCATGCTCATCGCACACAATGGGAATTTCCTTATTGATCAGGGGCAGAATCACATGGCAGCCATGAAGATGGGTATAGCGGGGGTCATTGGGATTGATGGCCACGGCGGTATCGCCCAGCATGGTTTCAGGGCGGGTGGTGGCCAATTCCAGCTTTTCCCCGGTTTCCTTCACGGGATAGAGCAGATGCCAAAAATTGCCGTCCTTTTCCTCATATTCCACTTCGGCGTCGGAAATGGAAGTATTGCAGCAGGGGCACCAGTTGATCAGCCGGTTGCCCTGATAGATCAGGCCCTTTTCATACAGGCGCACGAATACTTCCCGCACAGCCTTGGAGCAGCCCTCGTCCATGGTGAAGCGTTCCCGGCTCCAATCGCAGGAGGCACCCATGCGCCGCAGCTGGCGGGTGATACGTCCGCCGTATTCATTCTTCCAGGCCCAAGCATGCTCCAGGAAGCCTTCGCGCCCCAGTTGTTCCTTGGTAATGCCTTCCTTGCGCAGCTTTTCCACCACCTTCACTTCCGTAGCAATGGAAGCATGGTCGGTGCCTGGCAGCCAGAGGGTGGGATCGCCTTTCATACGGTGATAGCGAATGAGGGCATCCTGCAAGGTGCCGTCCATGGCATGGCCCATATGCAATTGGCCCGTCACATTTGGGGGCGGCATTACGATGGTGAAGGGTTTCTTTTCGGGATCAATTTTGGGGGCAAAGGAACCGGAAGATTCCCATTTTTCATAGGTTTCCTTTTCAATCGCCTGAGGATTATAGGTTTTTTCCATGGCAAAGGTGTTTTCGCTCATGGCGCTCTCCTCCTTATCTTTTAAAACAAAAAAGCCCTCTCGTCCCCTAAGGACGGAGCAGCTCCGTGGTACCACCTTATTTCGCACCGAACGTTTTTTTTCGATGCCTCAAGGCGCTGTAACGTGCGCAAAACGAGCGGACTACTCCTGTTCATCCGCTGCCCTCCCGGGCGACTTTCTGCCCTCTCCTGCCCAAGCGGTCTTTCAGCCGGTGAACCGCTCTCTCTGATGGGGATTTAGGCATACTCCTCCCGTTCCTTGGGCATCCCTATGGACGCATGAAGGGGCGTATCTGCCCCTTCATGCACCAAAGCGATCAGAAATTATCGCCGGAATTAAGCGTTTTCTTCGCTAACCGCGACGACCTGCTTGCCGTCGTAGTAGCCGCAATGCTTGCAAACGCGGTGAGCCAGCTTCATCTTGTGGCACTGTTTGCACTCCACGATGGCGGGAAGGGTCAACTTCCAATTGGCGCGACGGGAACGGCCGCGAGCCTTGGATACTTTTCCTTTGGGCAGAGCCATAACTTACACCTCCTGATCCTTTGTCAGCAATTGCTGCAATGCCGAAAAAGGATGCTGGTCGGGCATGTCCTTCTGGCAAGCATGCGTTGGGGTTTCATCGTCGGGCTGCATGGCGTCAAGAGCCGGGCAGGCATCCCCGCACACAAAGCGCATGGGAAGCTCGAGTACAGCCAACGTAAGGGCGAGATGTGAAAGCTCCACTTTGGAGCCTTCAAACATCAGGCGTTCATCCTCGTCATCCGGAGTTTCTTCCTCCTGAGGATAGCGGCTCTGCCGGGCAAAAATTTCATCGAATTCTACTTCGATGGGAAATTGCACAGGTTTTAAGCAGCCAGCGCAGCTTCCATTTGCCGTGGCAGTCAGCGTTCCCCGGATATACAGGCTTTCGCCTGCAAAGGAGAAATGACCGGACAGAAGCACATCGTCAAACGTCACCGTTTCGCCGAAGACCTCTTGCGGCGGGATGGCATCACGATGCATAAAGGGGAAATCCTCCCCGGGAGCGCGCAAGGCGCGGGAAATGTCCAGCAACAAGCACATCACTCCAATCGTGACCGAATGTTATTATACCTTTCTTCCCCTGCTTTGTCAATCCAATTTTTCATCTTTCCTGGCACTTTTCAGGGTTTGAATAGGATATAAGTTCGCTTTTTGTGGCATCAGTCTATCAAAGCGCGCATCAGGGCTTCCACCTCGTCAAAGGAGGCGGCCAGATTGATCCGGGTGCGGGCCCCGGCAGCGCCCCGTCGCCCTGATACATACCAGGCAAAATGCTTCCGCATTTCCAGGATCGCGCTGCGCTCTCCCTTCCATGCCTCCATCTCCCTGGCGTGGGCCATGGCGGTATCCACCACGGTTTCGTAAGAAGGCGGGAGATATTTCCTTCCCTCCAGCGCCGCCTTAATTTCCCCGAATATCCAGGGATTTCCCAGGCAGCCCCGCCCTATCGCCAGCCCGTCGCATCCCGTTTCTTCCAGGCACTTTAAGGCGCTTTTTCCATCCACGATATCGCCGTTGGCAATCACGGGAATGCGTACGGCTTTTTTTACCTCGCCAATCATCTGCCAATCCGCGTTCCCGGAATACTGCTGCATCCTGGTGCGGCCGTGCACAGTAAGAGCATTGGCCCCGGCGTTTTCCACGGTTTTCGCAAATTCCACTGCATTCCTATGTTCTCCGTCCCAGCCCAAGCGCATTTTCACCGTGACCGGCAGGAAGGTATTTCCCTTAACCGCCTCCACGATCTTTCCCGCCAGTTCCGGATCTTTCATCAGCGCGCTGCCCGATGCGCCGCCTACCACTTTCTGGGCCGGGCAGCCCATATTGATATCAATGGAAGAAAATAATCCAAGCTCGGTGAGCTTATTGGCCGCTTCCCCCATAAACCTTGGTTCGCTTCCAAAGATCTGCACGGCCAGGGGGCCTTCCTCCGGGTATCGGGCCAGCAGGAAGCGGTAGGCATTCCGATCCTTGGGCGCGGTTAAAAATCCCTGGGCGCTCACCATTTCCGTGGTGGCGCAATCGCAGCCGTTTTGAAAGCACAGCCTGCGGAATACCTGATCTGTGATGCCGGCCATGGGGGCCAGATACAATTGCGGCGTCAATCTTTTTTCCTCATTCATCAGTGATCGCTTTATTTAAAGACATATTCTTGATATGCCACTGCCCATTTTCCCGGCCCAGCAGCACGGTGTACTGGGCGCTTTGCCACTGGGGCGTCGTATCCTCATAACCGGCTGCGGCAGCTTCCTCTTTCATAGAGGATTTCATCTTCCCGTCAATGGCAGGAATTCTTTCCGTCACCTGGGCTCTGGCAGTATCATCCCAGGGCCAGCACCAGAAAGAATCCAGGGTGATGCGGTGGTCAAAGCCGGTAATATTATAATATAGCTGATAAGGGGATTGGCCGTTTCTGGCCTCGGTCAGTTGTGCGTCCCGCTCCTGGCAGGCAGTGGAAAAATAATTGGTCAGGTTTTCTTCTGCGCCCAGCATCACCACCTGGGCCCGCTTGGCCATGCCATCCTTCACAATAATATAGATATTGGTAGCGTTCATGGAAAAATAAAAAGCCATGGTCGCCAACCCCAGCGCGCAGCACAAAATCAGCAGCCGGGTGCAGATATACCAGATCAGTCTCCGTAAATACTTCACATCCTGCCCTCCTTTCGGGCACATCAAGGGCCGCATGCTCAGCGGCCTCCCTATTATAGCACACTTTCTTTTTCCTTGCCACCCTCTTTCCCCTGCTCCCTCCTGATAAACGAAAATCGCTGAGCATTTTATCCCTCCCAGATACAAATTCACTCTGTCAAGCCCCTAATTATTACAATTCTGTAACGTTCCTCTTATATTAATTTTATTTTCTCCAGGGGAAAACATCGGGATAATTTTGTGGACAAAAGCGAAGTTATCCACATTTTTTCTTGTGGATAACTTCGCCTTTTTGAAGAGTTTTCCACATCGAAATAGCCAAAGCCCAGTAAAATCACGGTTTTCTCCCCTTTTTTTGTGGATAACTTTGGGGATAATGTGGAAAACCCTGTTTTTTCCGCTTTGCCGCATAAATGGACTGGGGATATACGAAATATACACTCGTTTCCCCTTATTTATCGCCATTTTTCGCTTTTTGAAAAAATGTATATGCAGCATAGGGAGAGGCAGAAGGGAAAACGGCATTGTGGATAAGCCTGTGGAAAACCTTTTTTCAAAAAAGTTCATACTTTTGTGACTTGACAGCATACCCTGCTTTCGGGAGGAAGAAAAATGAAAAGATTCAAAGCATGGTTTACCATTGCCCTTGGCATATTGGGAATTTTATTTCTGCTCCTGGCTCATTATTCCAAAAATTCTCACCCAATTGCCCCCACCCAGGAGGAGCCATCGTCTCTTCCCCTATCCGGGCGCGTAATTTTCGTGGATGCAGGCCACGGCGGCGCGGACGGGGGCGCCCGTGCCAAGGATTCCAAGGTGTGGGAAAAGGAAATAAATCTGCAGGTGGCCCTGGCGGTAAAAGCGCAATTGGAAGAAAGCGGCGCTTTGGTGGTGATGAGCCGGGAGAGAGATATGGAATACGATACCAATAAACGAAAGGATTTAACTGCCCGGTTGGATTTAGCCAGGGAGCAGGGCACCGAGCTGGTGATCAGCATTCACATGAATGAATATCGCAGCCGCACGGAATCCGGGCCCCAGGTATTTTATCGAAAGAATCAGGAAAAGAGCCGCCTATTGGCAGGCGTGCTCCAGGAGCATCTCATTCGGGTGCTGGAGCCGGAAAAAAAGCGCGCCGCCATGGCGGGCGATTATTTTATTCTCTCTTCTTCCATGCCTTCCGTGTTGGTGGAATGCGGCTTCCTTTCCAATGCCCGGGAGGAGGCGCTGCTGCTCACCCCGGAGTATCAGCAGAAAATTGCAATCGCACTGCGAGATGGAATCATCGCTTATTTTACGCTGCCGGTGGAATAAAGCTCTTTTCTTCTCGCTCGTTCTTTGATATAATAATATCAAAGAAAAAACGGAGGAACAAAAACATGCTGAAGTATCTGCCGGATATATTGGCCATGGAAAATGGCAGCACTGTCAAAAACGAACAGGACTGGGCCATCCGCCGGGACGAGATTCTTTCTCTCCTGCGCAGGGAGATTTACGGCTTTCCGCCTCCCGTGCTTTCTCCCGGCCAGGGCAGAGTGGTGGAAACAAACAAAAAATGCTGCGCCGGGCACGCCGTTTTGGAAACTGTGGAAATCACCGTTCAGACGGAAAAAGGTCCTTTCCAATTTCCCATGCGCCTCTTTATGCCCACAGCTCCTGGCCCCCATCCCCTCTTTCTTTTGCTCAATTTCCGTCCGGACGCTTATGATATGTATTTTCCCGCTGAGGAGCTCATTGACAACGGCTTTGCTTTGGCCGTGATTTATTACCAGGATGTGACCAGCGATCAAAAAGATACCTGGGACAAGCTGGCCGCCTGCTTTGAAAGGCCAAAGGACGGTACAGGCTACGGCGCGCTCACCCTCTGGGCCTATGCCGCCAGCCGAGCCCTGGATTATCTGGTCACCCGTCCCGAAATTGATCAGCAGCATATGGGCGTGATTGGCCATTCCCGTTTGGGAAAAACAGCCCTTTGGTGCGGCGCTCAGGATGAGCGTTTCCGCTATGTATATTCCAATGATTCCGGCTGTGCAGGGGCTGCCCTTGAAAAATGCAAGCACGAGGGCGCCGAAACCACCCGGATCATCTGCGGCAATTTCCCCTACTGGTTCTGCGAAAATTATCAGAAATATATTGATCACCCGGAAAAGCTGCCCTTTGATCAGCATTTCCTCCTGGCGGCTTCCTGCCCCCGCTTTGTATGCGTAGGCAGCGCCAGCCTGGATGCCTGGGCCGATCCTGTTGGGGAACAGCTTTCCTGCGAGGCAGCTTCTCCCATTTGGCAGGCCCTGGGCATGGAAGGATATATCGGCCCCAAGAACCCTGCGGCTGTTGGCAGTGCGTATCTGGAAGGAGAAGTGGGCTATCAGCTTCGGGACGGCATCCATTTCCTCAGCCGGCAGGATTGGCTGCGCTATATGGCCTTTATGCGTAAGCATTGGTAAATTGTACAGAAATCGTACTGAAACTGTTTTTCCCCTTGCGTTTTTTCCCGTTTTGGGGTATGATAAGAAAGCCGTGTATGGCTGGCGGGTCCCGTGCGATGTTGCGATGTGAACCCTGTCAGGTCCGGAAGGAAGCAGCAGTAAGCATTTTAGACGTGTGCTGCGGTAAAGCCTGTCGGTCATACACGGTATTTCTTTATCAAAATCAGAAAAAATTAGGAGGATACCGCCATGTGGGAGCTGCCAAACTGCCTGCACAATGATCCTGAAATCGCCAAGGCGATTGCCGCTGAATGCCAGCGCCAGGAAGCACATATCGAACTGATCGCCTCTGAAAATTTTGTCAGCCCTGCGGTGATGGCTGCCATGGGCAGCCCGCTTACCAATAAATACGCCGAGGGCTATCCGGGACGGCGGTATTACGGCGGCTGCGGCTGCGTAGATGAAGTGGAGCGCATTGCCATTGAGCGGGCCAAAGCCCTCTATGGTGCGGAGCATGCCAATGTGCAGCCCCACAGCGGCTCCCAGGCCAATATGGCGGTGTATTTTGCCCTGCTCAATCCCGGTGATACTGTGCTGGGCATGAACCTCAACAACGGCGGCCATCTCACCCACGGCAGCGCCGTGAATATCTCCGGCAAGTATTTCCATTTTGAATCCTACGGCATTGATCCCGTTACCGAGCAGATCAATTATGACGAAGTGATGGAAATCGCCAAGGCCTGCAAGCCCAAGCTGATTGTGGCCGGTGCTTCTGCCTACGCCCGCACCATCGATTTTGCCGCGTTCCGGAAAATAGCCGATGAAGTGGGCGCCTATCTCATGGTGGATATGGCCCATATCGCCGGCCTTATCGCCGCCGGATGCCATCCTTCCCCCATTCCCTATGCCGATGTGGTCACCACCACCACCCATAAGACCCTGCGCGGTCCCCGGGGCGGCCTGATCCTTTGCAAGGCTGAGCACCAGAAGGCCATTGACAAGGCCATCTTCCCCGGCATTCAGGGCGGCCCCCTGGAGCATATCATCGCCGCCAAGGCTATTTGCTTCCATGAAGCGCTGCAGCCCGAATTCAAAGCCTATCAGGAGCAGATCGTAAAGAATGCCAAGGCGCTGGAAAATGCCCTGCGCAAAAACGGCGTAAAGATGGTATCCGATGGCACCGATAACCACTTGCTCCTGCTGGATCTGTGCGATACCCCCGTGACCGGCAAAGAGTTGGAAACCTGGCTTGGCATGGCCAACATCACCGTGAATAAAAACATGGTGCCCCGGGATCAGCGCAAGCCCGCCGAAACCAGCGGCGTGCGCATCGGCACCCCCGCCGTCACCACCCGTGGCTTCAAGGAGCCGGAAATGGAACTGATCGCCAGCTGGATCGCCAAGATTCTTAAAGAAGGCGAAGCTGCCGTTCCCGCAGTCAAGGCCGAAGTGGAAAAGCTCACCGCCAAGTATCCCTTGTACTAATCATAAAAATATCACTGCACAAATGCAGTAAGCGGGCACTGTAGTTTGATCTGCTGTGCCCGTTCTTATATTTACTTGTTTGTCGGAAACAGCTTACGCGCAAACGGCACGATGAATATGATATTGACAGAGGAGTGTGATTGCATGAAAAAGACAGCAAAATGGTTAGCAGCAATTTCCATGCTTGTCTTTGTGATTGCTTGGGGTATTATGGGGGTGAAATTACTTGATAATAACTACCTGATCACAACAGAAGCATATACGGGAGCAATTTCACTTGCTGTCTTTTTCGTTTGTATATTTTATGTAAAAATTACAAATCGTTGCCCGCATTGCGGAAAGATCAGGCAATCCTTTGGTGCATATTGCCCTTACTGCGGCAAACAAATAAACTGAACGAATCCGATTTGCCAGACGCTTATAAATTGAACATATCACAAAACCGGCCTTCGTGCATGCCAGGCCGGTTGATTTTTTGATCGAATGGCTTTATTCATCTATTACTTTTGAATGAAGATACGGGTGCATTTCACTTCCCCGGAAAGAATCTTGGCGATCGGGTGGCGGGCATGGGCGATAAACACCTCCACCCCCGTGCGGGCGGAGCGCAGAGCATATTCCAGCTTGGCCCCGGCGCCGTTGGCCCCGGCCCGGGAAGCGCCTACACAGTGATTTTGCCAAGAACGTACTTCCTTTTCCAATCCTTCCGCATCGGAGGCGCAAATTTCTTCCACCAGGGTGGCAGGATCCTTGGGATCCGCATAGATCCCTTCCGTAGAGGTAAGCAGGATCAGCTGCTTGGTGTGCACCAATTCTGCCACCACTGCCGCCGTTTCGTCATTATCCACGCATTCCACCACCTGGGTATCCGGATGCTGGGCTTGAAGGGTGGTCAATTCCATCTTGCGGTTTTCTTCATCGCTGACGCAGTCGTTATAATTGATAATGGGAATGGCTCCCTGCTGGGCGGCACGCTGCAGAAGGCCGTTTAAATGCTGGCGCTTCTGAGGATCGTTAAAATGATTATGCTCCACCAGCACCTGCCGCACCCCATATTCCGGACGCACAAAACGGCGATAGGTCTCCATCAGGATGGCCTGGCCCTGAGCGGAATAGTCGGTTTTATTCTGTTCCGGATCCCCATCCAAGGTTTTCCCGGTGCGCTTCATATAGTCCACTCTTCCTATTTCCGTAGCGCCGGAGGACACCAACAGCATCCCGGGCCTGAGTTCACTGCTCAGCCGTGCAAAAATATTATAGTCAATATCGTTATCCTCCCGGCGAATCAGCGCCATGGAGCCAATTTTAATCACCAGTTCAATGCCGTTCATGGAATTCCCTCCCAGATATAATGGCTTTATTTTATCATGAACCCTTTCATGCCGCAAGAATGGGATGGAACAGAGGATGTATTTTCATTGTGCTTTTGTTGAAAAATGAAGGGCCTTATTCTATAATCAATCTGAAAACGTTTTTGAAGGAGGGATTCTTTTTGAAATATATTCTGGTGATCGGCGATGGCATGGCGGATACCCACCTGGATGAATTAAAGGGCCAAACGCCCCTTGAATCCTTGGATCTTCCCTATTTTAATCAATTGGCAGGAGGCGAATTGGGCACGGCTCAGACAGTGCCCGCCGGGGTGCCTGCCGGCAGCGATACCGCCATTCTCAATATCTTTGGCTATGATCCCCGCACCTACTACACCGGCCGCAGCGTTTTGGAAGCGGCAGGGGTAGGCGTGCTGCTGAAAGAAGGCCAGGTTTCCTTCCGGATGAACCTGTGCGCCGTGGAAAACGGAAAAATGCTTTCCCACAACGGCGGCGGCATCGAAGGGGACGAAGCCGAAAATCTGATGAAGGATCTGATCCAGGATCCTGCCTTTGCGAAAATTGCAGAAAAGCTTTCCCTGCAGATCACCGTCAGCCGTACCTTCCGGCATATCGGCGTAATTTCTGCCCCCTCTGCCCAAGGCTTTGAATTAAAAGAGCCCCACAATATTTTGGGCGAAGATTGGGTGCCTTATCTGCCCAAAGGAACCCTGGCAGATGATCTTATCGCCCTGATGCTGGCCAGCCACGCCTTCCTGGACGCCCATCCCATCAATGCCGCCCGCCGTGCCCGGGGCAAGCTGCCCGCCAATCTTTTGTGGCCCTGGGGCGCAGGAGCAGCAGCAAAGCTCCCTTCCTTTACGGAAAAATATAAGCATCAGGGCGATGTGATTTCTGCCGTGCCCCTGGTATGGGGGATTGCCGCCCTGGCTGGACTGCCATCCCCCATTGTGGAAGGCGCCACTGGCGAACTAGATACCAATTATGCCGGCAAAGTGGCCGCTGCGCTGCGCTCCCTGGAAAAGGGCGATGATTTTGCCGCCATTCACGTGGAAGCCCCGGATGAAATGGCCCACGCCGGGGATCTGGCCAAGAAGCTGGAAGCCATTCGCCGCCTGGACAGCCTGGTGATCCAGCCGCTTTTAGAAGAATTGCCTAAAATCGACCCTGATTTCCGCATTCTTCTCCTGAGCGACCACCCCACCCTTATGACCACCCGCACCCACGATGGCGCGCCCGTTCCTTATGCCATCTACGATAGCCGGAAAGCCGCATCTCCCCGGAAATTTTGCGAATCCGAAGCGGCCAAAGGGCCCTATCTGGAAAACGGCGATTGGCTGATGCCCCGTCTTTTTGAGCAAGAATGAACAATTTGGTTCCAAATACGCAATGTATTGGTCAAAACCATTTTATACATTTTGCATAAATTGGTACCAGAAAGTATGTGAAACCTTACGTCTTGTTTTTGGCCAAGGAATTTGGTAGAATGCTCAGCGTGGGGAAAAAATGATTTCCCTTCAAGATAGAGCCTGCAAAGGGCGCCCCAAATGAGGCAAATTGAAAGGAGAGGTTTTTATGAAGATTCATGTGCGCGTGGATTCCATGAAGGCCGCTGAACAACTGAGCAGCATCTGCAAAGACTATTCCTACGAACTCTACCTGCGTTCCGAAAAGTTCTGCATCGATCCCAAGTCCACTCTGGGTATTCTGGCGATGATGTATTCTGCTCGGGATGAAATGTATCTGGACACCGCTGAAATGCCCGATGTTGAAGTGCCCCTGTTCCTGGAAAAGCTGGAAGCTTTCCTGTACGAGGACGAGGAAGAAAAAGAATAAGCAATGCGCGCTTCCCAGCGCAGTCCTATTGCCAATTCACCTAAAAAGGTGTTCAGCATATAGAAACCCCGGAAGAGGAGAAAATTCCTCATTCCGGGGTTTTCCATTTTATTTGGAATGCAGGGTGATCAGGTGAATCTGCGGCCTGGCCCCCAGGCGAACCGGCAGCAAGGAAGTGCCAACGCCATTGCTCACCAAAATATCAACGCCGTTTTCGCAATACCATCCGGACAAAAACCGATCTCCATATTCACTGGAGGATTTGAGGGCATGGCCAAAGAGGCTCACCTGCCCCCCATGGGTATGGCCGCACAGAGCCAATTGATAAAAGGGGCCTCTCGGCAGTAAATAAGTTTCCGGCAGCAAATCCGGGCTATGCGAAAGCAAAAGGGTAAAATCCGCGTCCTTGCACAGCAGGGCCACTTTTTCAAGATCGGGATAGCCGTTATAAAAATCATCCACGCCGGCAATGGCCATGCTTTTTCCATCGCGCCGGAGCACAATGGCATCATTGACCAGAGGCCGAATACCGCATAGCTGCATTTCTTTCTGAATCACTGCCAGATTGCTTTCCGGCATCGTGCGGTCGTGATTTCCCATCACGGCGAATATTCCCAGCCTTGCCTGAAACGCGGGCCTGAGCCGAAAAAATTCCACTGCTCCCTGGGAAGTTTCCCCATAGTCGCCCCCCAGCAAAATCAGATCGGGCTGCATATCATTCACTGTATCCACCAGCTTGCGTACCCGATCCTCTTTCAGAAATGTGCCATAGTGAATATCGGATACAAAGGCAATTTTCAGCCCTTCAAACACTTGAGGGATATGGGTGGATGCGTAATTTTCCTGGCGTACATCCAGCTGCGCCGCCAGATAAATGGGATAAAGCAGGGTGCAACTCACTGGCAGCATGGCCAGCAGTTTCCCAAGCGTCCTCACCTTGGATGCTTTTTTTCCGTTCCTTTTGCCCATGGTGGCTCCTTTCCAACAGGGATAAATATAGGAAAAGTGTAGCACATTTTTCATTTCTCTGCAATTGATGAAATAGATATATTATGCTATACTTGATTGTAAAATATTGTATTGAAAGGAAGATTCCTTTGATGTTCAAACGCTTGCTCTGCCTGCTTTTGCCTCTTTGCCTGTTTTTTTCCTTGGCTCAAGCCGCAACTGCAATTACTGTGGAAACAGGCGAATGCGCCGTTTCCTATGCTTTTACTCTGCCGCAAGAGCAATTTGCCATTTTGGAGTATAAAACATCCTACGAGAGCGGGAAAATGGTTGTTTATGCATCGGATGGCAATTTTTCCGGTGAAATTGCGCTGCCCTTATCAGGCGCCGGCGGAAATATCACACTGACCCTCACTTCCATGGCCCAGAAAAAGCTGGGAGAAGCAAAGGCGGCGCTGCCCACAGCCAAAGATTATATTGCCCCATCCGGAGATTCCCACGCCGCTGTCAAATCCTTTGTGCTTACCGAAACCCCTCTGGGCTTTGACTATTCCTTTATGGCCCCTGATTCCGATTATCTGATGCTTTCCTACAGAAATAAGCAGGAATCCGGCCTGATGCCCATCTATCCCGTTAATGAAGACGGCCTCTACAGTGGCAGCATCACCCTGCCCATCACTTACGCCCGTACCCTCTCCACTGTGAAAATCATCAACGGCAAGGAAATCGTGCTGAAGGAAGGCCAGGTGCGCAAGGGCTATGAAGCTCCCCCTGCTCCCAAGGCCCAGGACGGTCGCCTGTCCGGCGTGACCGTGTGCATTGATGCGGGGCATCAGGAAAATGGCGTGCCGGTGATGGAGCCCATCGGCCCCGGACTGGAAGGTAAATCGGCCGGCACCAGCGGCATGGCTCAGGGCAGGATTACTTTGCGCAAGGAATCCATCGTGTGCCTGGAGGTGGCGATGGCGCTTCGGGATGAATTGATCCGCCAGGGCGCCACCGTGGTAATGACCCGGGAGAGGCAGGATCAGTTTCTCACCAATCAGGAGCGCTGCGCTATTGCAGCCGAAGGAAATGCGGATATCATGCTCCGCCTCCACTGCGATACCCGGGAGAACAGCAATAAGCAAGGCATTTCCATCTTTGGCCCCCGCAATTCCACTTACGCCAAGGCCGTGGCAGACCCGGAAACCTACGCCTACATGGGCAATCTGCTGCTGAATGCCATGAAAGAGCGATTGGGTTATGAAGCCGGAGAAAAGACCGGCTTTGTCACCATCAACGATCAATTCGTAGGCAATAACTGGGCACAGATGGTGTGCTTTCTGGTGGAAATGGGGTTCATGTCCAACCCGGAAGAAGATTTTCTCCTATCCACCCCGGTATACCAGCAATGGCTGGCCGAGGCCATGGCCCAGGGCGTGTATGAAATTGCCCTGTATCGGGAATGGTTCAAAAATTGATTCCATAAACCGGCCTTTTATTCTATTCACATTCCTTTCAAAATATGCAAAAAGGGCTTGCATCGCAGCAAGCCCTCAGTTTGTCGAAAAAGTATTTTCGACAAACTGCGAATGGAAGTCAGCTAAAGCAGTCTTCCATTCGATCCATCACATTTACTGCAAAAATGGCTTTCCAGCCCTGTGAAAAAGGGATGGAAAGCC
>SVGW01000012.1 GCA_015056125.1 Clostridiales bacterium
CCTTGGAGCCATTGATGATCATCTTCCAGCCTTCATAGGCGGCGGTGGAATTGAGGGAATAAGAGAGCAGCGCGCCGCCCCGGTATTCCACCAGCACAGCCATGGTATCGTAGATGTTCACTTCGTCCCGGTACACGCAGGCGTCCTTATGGTAGCCGTCCAGGTGCTCATTATTCTGGTAGCGTCCCACTTCTTCTTCCGTCTGTTCATAGTAGAATTCGCATTCCTGAGCATGGGGGCATACACGGCAGGTTTCGCCGCAATCGGCCCAGGGGGCATTCTTGGGGCCGTACACATTCATCTTGGCAAAGGCGCCCACCCGGGCGGGGCTGTCGTTTAAGAACCAGTTCACCATGTCAAAATGGTGGGTGGATTTATGCACAAGCAATCCGCCGCTCTTGTCCATCACGCTGTTCCAGCGGCGATAGTAGCTGGAGCCGTGGCCGGAAAGCACCAGAGAGCGATCCAGGGACCATTCAAAATGCACGGAATACACGTCCCCGATCACGCCTTCGGTGAGCAGTTCCTTGATGCGGGTGGTGTAGGGGCTGTAGCGGTAATTGAAGGTAACGGTGAGCTTTTTGCCCGTTTTCTTTTCGGTGTCCAAGATCTTCTGGCAGCGCTCGGCGTCGATGGTCATGGGCTTTTCGGTGATCACGTCATAGCCCATTTCCATGGCACGGATGATATAATCGCTGTGGTAGGCGTCCACGGTGGTCACGATTACGGCGTCGGGCTTTTCGGTGTTGAGCATTTCTTCAAAATCGTCATACACCTTGGCACCGGTATGCTTGGCAAAATATTCGCTGCGGCCCCGGTTGATATCATACACGCCGGCGATTTCGGCCGAATCGGCAAAATGCTTCAGAATTCCATTGGCATACATGTAATGGCCGCGTCTGCTGGCGCCTGCGAAAGAATAGCGCTTTTTCATGATGGGATTGCTCCTTTCTGATATGAGAAATGATGACGGGTATATTATAATCCTGTGTAAATACTCTTGCAATAAACGTAATTGCGCATTATAATGCGAATAATGGAACAATATTGCGAATGTGAGGAGAAAATGAACAGTTCTATTCAGATCGATGCGGGGCAATGGGGGAAAATCGGCATCAATTTTTCGGATGAGGCCAGAGGAAGCACCATGATCGTGCCTCATATCCATGATGGATGGGAAATCTTCTGCTGGCTGGGCGGCCGGATGGTCTATTATCTGGATGAGCAGCCCCTGATGGTGCCTCATTCTGCCGTGGTGCCGGTGCCCCCGGGGATGGGGCATCGCACCCAGTATGACGAGCATGAATTGCGCTGGAAGGTGGATTTAAATTTTGAAGAAAAATTCTTCAATATATTCCCTACCAAGGCAGCCGGCGATCAGATCCGTGCATCCCTGATGCAGGGGATGGTTACAGTATCCATGAAATGGGCCAATGAATTGCGCCAATTGGTGGTGGACATGGTGCTGGATGCAGAAGAGGGCGAAATGGCGGCGGCCAAAGCGGTCTTTGCCCTGGCGTCCATATTGGCGGGCATTGCCCAGGCAGCAGGAGAACATCAGGAAACAGAAAAGGTGGGCATGCGCCATACTCACGTGGCCCGGGCCATGGCGATCATTGATCGGGAATATGTGCATTCAATTACGCTACCCGCGCTTTCGGAAAGGCTGCATCTCACCAAAAGCTATCTTTGCCACATCTTTCAGGAGGTGCAAGGCATGACAGTGACGGAGTATATCCGCTTTTGCAGAGTACGGGCGGCTAAGGAACTTTTGCTGGATGCGGGTTTATCCATTGCGGAAATTGCAGAGCGGGTGGGTTTTGGATGTGTTAATTATTTCACCAAATGCTTCCGGGAGGAGGAGGGGGCCACGCCCTCCTATTATCGTACCATTGTGCTGGGAAAAAAATAAAAAGATCCGAATGCTTTTCGCTTTCGGATCCTTCCGGTAATGATACTATTTACTGCTTGCCAAAGCGCCGCTTCCAGGCGGGAATGCAAAGGAAGCAAATGGCGGTGCCGCTCAGGGCGATCAGGAACCAGATCAGAACGGTGGTATTCCAGCCGTAGCCCTCGGTAAGCAAGGCGATACCGTAGGTGGAAATGGCGCTGCCCACATAGGTGCAGGAATTGACCACCCCGGAAATCAGGGATACCCGGCCCGTATTCTTATAGAAGGCCGGCACCATACAGATCAGCATCAGGTTCACCCCGTGCATGCTGCCGGTCAGGATGGCGGTGCAGATCACGGAGGCGGTGGCATTTTTGCCGGTCAGGAAAATCAGGAGGAAAGCAGAAAACGCGCCCAGGGCAAAAATCAGCCCGCCCAGGAGCACGGGGTTATTGAGCTTCCGGCGATAAATATATTCGGCGGTTTTATGGCAGGCAATACCAAAGAGTGGAAGCACCACGCCGGTGAGAATGGCAATGCCGCTGCCTAAATTGTAGGTTTCGGAGATATAGGAGGGCATCCAGGTGGAAACGCCGTCCCGAAGCGCGCCCTGGAGCACAATGGCCAGCATGATAAATAGCAGCATGGGGGAGAGCCAGGCGGCGCTTGATCCAGCCGCTTTTTCCTTGATCCGGGAAGCGGCAGGAAGCGTGATATCGCAGCGCATCAACACGAAAAGCATCAAAAGAGCGCATGCCGCCGAAAAGAGGAATACGCTGCGCCAGCCCGTCATAGAAATCATCACGGGGGAAAGCAGATAGATCAGAATGGTGCCGACAGAGCTGCCGATAGAAACGGTGACGGTGGCCTTTTTATATTCATCATCACTGAGCAGGGAAAGCATCAGCCGGGTGATGGGGGGCCACATAAAGGCCTGGGCCAGGCCGTTCACCGCCCAAATGGCCGCCATGGCCCCGGGATAGGGGAAAAGGGGAATGAGCAGATTCATCAGGGTGGTGATGATCAGGCCGCTCAAAATCAGGCGCTTGGGCTGCATCCGATCGCCCAGATAGCCGCTGAGCAGCTGGCCCGCGCCATAGGTAATGGCGCTGAAGGTGAGGGCGGTGGAAAGCTGGGCTTTGGAAAAGCCGGTGGCCCCTTCCATTTCCAGGATCACCGCGCCGTAATTGATTCTGGTGAGATAGCTTACCATATATACCAGCATCAGCAGAAAGGGCAGCTGCCGGGAAGAAATTTTGCGCATGATTTTGGCTCCTTTTCTTTGGTACTTTCGAAGAATATCATGATCCACTGGGAATGTCAATGAAAAAAAGCCGCAGGAAAAGGCCAATTCGCCCATCCTGCGGCGGGCTCACCGATCGTTCCAGGGATCAAAACGGGGCTGGGGATACCAAGGCTTGGGCTCGGGGCAAGGAGGCGGGCAGGAAGCACCCATGGCGCAGGGGGAAAGAATGTAGCCCTCCAGCATCACTTCCAAAGGCGCTTCAAAGCACCCTGCCTGCATTCTGGCGCAGCCGGCCAGGCGCACTGCCGCCTGCACAAAAATTTGCCCTCGCCAACTTTCTTCCTCCCGGCAGGAAAGGCGGATGCGAAGCTGCTCATTCAGGCTGCTTTCTTTGGAAAATACGCATCCGTTTTCGTCCCGGATCCGAAGCAAAAGGGGAACCGTCACCTGCAAAAGGATCGCTCCCCGCTCATGGCAGGGAATTTCCTCCCACTGGGGATTGCCCGATACCGTCACATCCAATAGCTGCAGATGATCATGGGAAGAACAGGCGCATAGGCAAAGGGAATAACAGGCCCTTCTTCTGTGCAGCTGCCCCTTCCCCAGAATGCGCTGCATGAGGAAAGCGCCGGATGGACGGGGAGGCTCAGGGGAATAGCAGCCGCCTCCCGGGCGGCAGGAATGATCTTTTATCATAAAAATCCTCCCTTCAAAGGGGTATATTGCATCCTATGGAAGAAGGAAAAGAAAGGTTCCGGCATGATGGAAGAAAAAAAGGCATCAGCAGGCGCATTCCCACCTTTTTTCCAAAAGGGGCTGGGCAAATACGCCTGGCTGTGGTATGATACATGGGTAATACTTTGTTCAAGCGGAGGATTCTCATGGAAAAGAAAGAAACGAAAATGAACCTGGGCCAGCTTTTTGTGCGGGTGATCCAGGGCATTCTCATCGGCGCAGGCGCGGTGCTTCCCGGAGTATCCGGCGGCGTGCTGGCGGTGCTCTTTGGGGTGTATAAGCCTCTGATGCGCTTTTTTGCCCATCCTGCCAGGGAACTGAAAAACTGCATCCGCCTGCTCTGGCCCATTCTGGTGGGCGTAGTGGTGGGCTATATCGGCATTGCAAAGCTGCTGGCTGCGGTGCTGGAGCGGTATGAAACCCAGGCCTTGGCCCTCTTTGTGGGCCTCACCATTGGCATCATGCCCTCTCTCTTTAGGGAAGCCGGGGAAAAGGGCCGCAACCAGAAATCTTTTATTTCCCTGGGCGCGGTTTTTGCGGTGGCCATGGGGATTCTCATTGCCGCCCGGGTGCTGCAATTGACCATCGTGCCCAATTTCCTGTGGAATATGTTTGGCGGCTTTGCCCTGGTGCTTTCCATGATCGCTCCCGGTATGAGCGCTTCCGTGCTGATGCTGCCCCTCAATGCCACCAATGCTTCCGGCGATGTATTCACCTTCTATGAGCATATCACCGGCGCCATTGGCAATCTGGATTTTGCCGTGCTGCTTCCCATCGGCGTTGGCGCGCTGCTCACCCTGGTGCTGCTCACCAAGGCCATCGATTGGCTGCTGAGCACCCATTATTCCGTTACCTTCCACGGCATCATCGGCATCGTGATTGCGGCCACCATTTTCACCATTCCTTTCGCCGCCTTTGGCGCAGGGGTGGGCAGCTGCCTGATCCACGTTGCCTTTGTGGTGGTGGGCGCTATTGCTACCCTGGCTTTGGATAAGTTCAATCAGAAGGTGGAAAAGCCTGAGCTGGAGTGAGCAGGGGGCTCTGCGCCCCCTGCACCCCGCGCCAGAGGAGCTCCTCCTCTGGACTCCGGTATGCGACCAAGGTGTTTTAACTATGCTGCTTGAATGCGCAAGCAGCTTTGGGAACGAAACAACGATTTACACGGGCACAATAAAACGAGAAAACGCCGGAGGAGAAAGCAAGCTTTCTCCTCCGGCGTTTTCTCGTTTTCCCGGATGCAATGCATCCGGCTGGCGGCGGAATGCCGCAGTGCCCGTGGGCGATATCGTTTCCCGGCGTTTCACCGGCACATTGCTTGTAAAAGGAAGTTGTTTATCCGGAGGATGGATCCAGGGTCAATGCCCCTGGGGGTGAAGGGGCAAAGCCCCTCAAAAGCCTCCGGCTCAGAGCTTATAGGAGCCTGCATTGATCACCACGGTGTTTTCGTCTTCAGTCTTGTCCATCGCCGGGGTTTCGCGGACGAAATTGACACTGTCGCTTACCAATTGCAATACGCTCTGCTGTTCCTTGGTACACTGGCAGACGGCCACGCAGGACAGGGCCAAAAGCTTGCCGGAAAGCAAATCAAGCTCCACATCGGGAAGAACTTCCACGGTATTGCAATCGGCAATGCGCAGGCCCGATTCGCACATTTCCAGCAATTCCCGGCTGATGATTACAGGGGAATTCATGTCTTCAATCTTGCGGCTCTTATCGATCACTTTCACTTTGGCGGCTTGCTTGCACCGCTCTTGCCAAAACTCCATCAAATCTTCATGCACCTTGGCCGTTCCATGCACGATAATTTCTTCCAGGGCCTTGAGGCCATCTGAGGCTTCGGCGTCAGCAGTGACGTTACCCACCACAAACAGCTTGGTGCCCTGGCTCCATGCAGTGCTTTCATCGATAGTGAGATTCCCCTGGATAAAGGTATAGCCCTCCGGTACGGATACAATATGAGTCTTGGGGGAAAAGAGCAATTCTCCGTCGGGATATCCGGAGGCAATATAGGCCTTCTTAGCATGGATGATCACGTTTTTCGAAAGAAGCTCTTCCACATCCACATTTTTTTCCACAAGGATGGCAGCGCCGGTAGCAAAATAAACGCTGTTTTCCTGGACGAAGCGGCAAAAACGCCGGGTTAATTGCAGATTGCCCTCTACATATTCGGCTTCATCGGGATAAAAGGTTTCGTTTCCGTTGATGGTCATATTGCCCATCTGGCCTCGCATGCTTTCCGGTGCTACCAAGGAGCCGTTCACGATGATTTTAATAAAGCTGGAAAGGTTATTTTGGGCGCCGGGATGCAAGCGCATATGCCCGTTGGCGATCAGCACGCTGTTTTCAGGCACATGGGTGTCCGCACGAAGTTCGTATTTTCCGTTGACCATGATGATATTTGCATCCTGGGGTACATCCAGAATGGTTCCCGTGTTGATCTGAGCGCCGACCATGGCCAGCAGCTTTCGGGCTTCCGGGGTCACAATGGCCATGCCGCAGTTCATTTCAATGGTTTCGTACTGCTCCAAGGCTTCCGGATGCACGTCGGTCAAGTTAATGATGCCGGCATTGATTTTCAGATGCTTTTTATCCATTTTTGTTATTCCTCCGTTTCATGCCATAGGGCTTTTAATTGGTTCACGGCGCTGCGCAGCTTGGTGCGCACGGTGGCAGGGTTCATTTGAAGGGCGGCTGCGATCTCCCGGCTGTTCATGCCAGCAAAATGCCGCATGCGGAAGATCTGGGAGGCGTCCTTGGGGAGGTTAGCAAGAAACTGCACCACTTCCAGACGGGTGAGATCATCCTGAAAAATGGGATCTTCCTCTGAGGGCGGCTCCAGGGTATTTCGCCTGATTTGATCAATGGCCAGGCGGCGAGCGGTGGTGTAGAGCCAGGTTTTTTGCTGTCCGTCCGTAAGGGAAGAAAGAAGCACTTCATTTTTTTGCGCCCGGAGAAAGGCTTCCTGAGCAATATCCTCTCCTGCCGCGTGGTTTTCCATAAGCTTGCCCGCATAGGCGGCCAGCGCATGAAAATGATGATCATAGAGCAAGGAAAATTCCAAGCGTCAGCCTCCTTTCGCGTGTTTCGGACGGGCCCGTCCCAAGGCGCTTCTCTTTGGCGCCTTTCTGATATTAAGACGAATGAAAAGGGTTCAAGTGTTTTGGATATTCAAAAAAATTCCCGGAAAAAACTCCGGGAATTTTTAGAAAGATTAAAGAATTAAATCCAATACCACGTCATCGAGTACCGCCAATACCGTGGGCTTACCCTTGTCCGCAAGATCCTGGCAGGGCAGCTCATCGGAGGTCATAGAGGTCATCATGCCGCCATTTTGATAGACGGTGAAAGCCCGGGAAGCGGTGATCCGGGCGGCAGCGGCCACATAGGTGCCGGTGGAGCCCGATTTATTAAAGGATACGCACTTCACGCCTTTGCCGGCCCGGCCTTGGGTATCAAACATGGCGCCCATGAGCCGCTTGGCATAGCCGCGCTCGGTAAAGAGCAACACCTGATCGGAATTGGTGATGGGGGTGGCCAATATGATTTCGTCCTTTTCATCCAGCTTCATGCCGCGCACGCCGGCGCTGACCCGACCCATTTCCGGCACGGTATCTGCCTTAAAGCGGATGCATTGGCCCAAATGAGATAGCATCAGGAAATCGGCCCCTTCTTCGGCGGGCACCACGGAGAGCAGAGAATCGCCGTTTTTCAGATTGATAGCGGCAAATTTGGCTCGCTTCACATCGTATTCAGCTGCATTGGTGCGCTTCACCTGGCCCTGGGCGGTAAAGAAGATGAGATCGCCCATGGCGTTCAGGCTGCCGGGCGTGATGAGCAGGAGGGACACGCATTTTTCCCCCGTTTCCAGTCCCGCCAGTACGCCGGAGAGGGCGCCGCCCCGCTCCTTGGGCTTGTTGCTTTCATTCAGCGCGCCAACCGACAGGGGATAGCAATTGCCCTTATCGGTAAAGAAGAAGAGGGTGTGATCGGTTTGGGTATGGAAAAGCCAGCGGGGCATTTCATTTTCCTGCATGGGCATATCCATTTTTTCATAATACCGGGGAGCCATCCGGCGCAGCTGACCGCCCCGGGTCAAGAACACTACGGCTTCTTCGGGGACGGGGGCCTCTTCGGTGAGGGGCAGAGCCTCTTCTTCCTTTTCTTTCAGGATCACCGTGCGCCGGTCATCTCCGAACTGATCCGCGATCTCAAGCAGCTCTTTCTTGATCACGTTCATCAGCTTCTTTTCGCTCTTGAGAATGCCTTCCAGGGTGGAAATCAGCTTGAGAATATCGGCATATTCCTTGCGCAGGGCTTCAATTTCAAGGCCGGTGAGGCGCTGCAGACGCAGATCCAGAATGGCCTGGGCCTGGATATCGGTAAAGCCGAAGCGTTCCATCAGGCGTGCCTTGGCTTCCTTGCCGTTTTTGCTGGCGCGGATCAAAGCGATTACTTCATCCAGGTTATCCACCGCAATGATCAGGCCCTCCAAGATATGAGCACGGGCCTTGGCCTGCTCCAGCTCATACTGGGTGCGCCGGGTGACCACTTCTTTTTGATGGCGGATGAAATGGGAGATCACGGTTTTGAGGCCCATCTGCACCGGCTTGCCGGCGGCCACAGCCACCATATTCACGCCAAAGGTGACCTGGAGATCGCTGTATTTATACAGATACGCTAGCACCTTCTGGGGATTAGCTTCTTTTTTCAGCTCAATCACTGCGCGCATGCCCGTACGGTCGCTTTCATCCCGGATATCATGGATGCAGCCCAGCGCCGCTTTCTTTTCTTCGGAAAGCTTGAGGATTTTTTCCAGCATGGCGGCCTTGGCCACGCCGTAGGGAATTTCGGTAATTACCAGCAGGGTGCGCCCTGCGCTGCCCTGCTCCATATTCACCTTGGCACGCACGGTGAGCTTGCCCCGCCCTGTTTCATAAGCAGCCCGGATTTCAGGGGTATCCAGAAGCACGCCGCCGGTAGGAAAATCGGGGGCGGGCACGCATTCCATAAGCTCGTCCAGGGTGACGTTGGGATTATCGATCTGCTTACAGACGGCGTCGGTGACTTCGCGAAGATTATGGGTGGGGATATTGGTGGCCAGGCCCACGGCAATGCCCGATGCGCCGTTCACCAGAAGATTAGGGAAGCGGGCGGGAAGGAGATCGGGCTCTTTTAAGGTATCGTCAAAATTCAGGCGGAAAGGCACGGTATCCTTTTCAATATCCCGAAGCATTTGCAAAGCCAAGGGCGCCATGCGGGCTTCGGTATATCGCATGGCGGCGGCGCTGTCGCCGTCAATGGAGCCAAAGTTGCCGTGGCCGTCTACCATCACGCCCCGGAGGGAGTAGGGCTGGGCCATGCGGGTGAGGGCATCGTAAACACTGCTGTCCCCATGGGGATGATATTTACCCAGGCAATCGCCCACGATGCGGGCGCACTTGCGGTGGGGCTTATCCGGGGTGAGGCCCAGTTCGTTCATGGTGTAGAGGATGCGCCGCTGCACGGGCTTTAAGCCATCCTCCACCCGGGGAATAGCGCGCTCCAAAATAACATATTCCGCATAGGGCATCATGCTCTGGTGGAGCACGTCCTCCAGAGGCGTTTGAATAATATCAGGGGTGATGACTTCGGGCGGCTTCTTGGCCATGTATATACCTCCAGATCATTGAGGAAACGGTTAGTTCAGAATTCTGAGTTCTGAATTTTTTCTGCCTGCTGATCAAAGTGATCGGCTTTATTAAATTCGGCGTGCTCGATGATATATTCCCTGCGGGGCTCCACTTTATCGCCCATAAGCACGGTGATCAGGGAATCGGCTTCGGCGGCATCCTCGATGGTCACCTGCATCAGCTTTCTGTGGGCGGGGTCCATGGTGGTTTCCCAAAGCTGCTCCGGGTTCATTTCGCCAAGGCCCTTATACCGCTGTAGGGTGTAGCCGCGAAGGCCTTGGGTGAGCTTTTTCAGCTCCCGATCATCATAGGCGTATTGGATGGAGCCGGCTTTTTTTACAGCATAGAGGGGCGGCATGCCGATGTACACATGGCCGTTTGCCACCAGATCCCGCATGTAGCGGTAGAAGAAGGTGAGCAGGATGGCCCGGATATGGGCGCCGTCCTGGTCGGCGTCGGCCAGGATAATCACCTTATGATATTTCAAGGGATTGATATCAAAATCCTCGCCGATGGAGGTGCCAAGGGCGGTGATGATGGAGCGAAATTCATCATTAGCCAATACCTGATCCAGCCGCTTTTTTTCGGCGTTCAAGGGCTTGCCGCGAAGGGGCAAAATGGCCTGGAAGCGCCGGTCGCGCCCCTGCTTGGCGCTGCCGCCGGCGGAATCGCCCTCCACGATGAAAAGCTCATTTTCCACGGCCTTGCGCCCGGTGCATGCGGATAATTTACCCACCAAGGGTGCGGCCTCCAATTGATTTTTGGCCCGGGCCACGTCCCGTGCTTTTCTCGTGGCTTCCCGCACCTTGGCGCTTTTTACGGCCTTATCGATGATCTTCTGGGCCAGATCCTGATTTTTTAAATCCTCCAGAAATTCATAGAGCTTTTCAGCCACAATGGCTTCCACTGCCGGGCGCACTTCCGTGTTGCCCAGGCGGCCCTTGGTTTGCCCTTCAAATTGGGGATTTTTCACCATGGTAGTGAGCACCACGGTGATCCCTTCGCGAAAATCTTCGCCGGCCAGGTTGTTATCCTTTTCCTTCAGGGCGCCGATCTTCCGGGCGTAATCGTTGAGCACCTTGGTCAGCGCCGCCTTAAAGCCTGTTTCGTGGGTGCCGCCCTCTCCGGTAGGAATATTATTCACATAGGAGAATACCGATTCTGTGAAGCCGTCGGTATATTGGATGGCAGCGGCGCACACCACTTCATCTTTTTTTCCTTCAAAATAGATGGGGGTTTCATGGAGGGGGTTTTTATCCTTGTTCAGGAATTTCGCATAGTCCATGATGCCCCCGGCAAAGCAGTATTCCGCCTGGGCCTTGCCCTCTTCCTTGGTGCGCTCATCGGTAAAGGAGATTTTAAGGCCCTTATTCAGGTAGGCCAGTTCCCTCAGACGGCGGCGCACATTATCGCCATTGAATACCGTTTCTTCAAATACGGTGTCATCCGGCAGGAAGCGTACCAGAGTGCCCCGCTTGCGGGTGTTGCCCAGCTTTTCCATGGGAGAAACAGGATGCCCGGCAAGATACTTTTTTTCTTTGGGATCAAAATAATTTTCAAAGCGCATGGCATAGTGGCTCCATTCCCGGTAGATATCTACCGTGAGCCACTTGGACAGGGCGTTTACCACGCTGGCGCCCACGCCGTGGAGGCCGCCGGAATAAGCGTAATTTTCATTGCCGAATTTGCCGCCTGCATGGAGGCGGGTAAAAATAACTTCCACCCCAGGAACCCCAAGGGCGGGATGCATATCCACCGGCATGCCCCGGCCATTATCCCATACGGAGGCGGAGCCATCCTTATGCAGCGTTACCGCCACTTCGGTAGCATAGCCGCCCATGGCTTCGTCAATGGCGTTATCCACGATTTCCCATAAAAGATGATGCAGGCCCCGGCTGCCGGTGGAGCCGATATACATACCGGGCCGCATGCGCACTGCATCCAGCCCTTCCAATACTTTAATGCTGCCCGCGTCGTAATTCTGCGCCATAAAGCACCTCGATCTTTTTTTCTGTCTATAAAAATCTTTCTCCTCAAAGGATAAAGAAAATTGCATAATACAGCATTCTTTATTATATCACCAATTGCAATTTTACACAAGATTTTCCTGAAAGGGGAGAGGGTGAGCGCAGCTTTTCCAATAAAAAAGGGAAGCAGCAAATGCTACTTCCCGCAAAGCACAATGGATTACTTGGCGTAGAAGGCGTCATCCGGCACCTTGCCGCCCACGGAGGAGGGATTAGCAGAGAAGAGGATATCATAGAGGGGCGCGGCCTGGGCCTGCATAGCTTCGCCGGAGATGAACACCAATTGGCAATTGGGCAGGGCCTTTTCGGCTACGGCAGCGGCGGGAATAATGCCCTGGGCGGCGATTTCCTGGGCAGCCTGGGCCACATTTTCCGTGGTGAAGGCGATGGAAGCTTCCAGATCCTTGAGGAAATCGGCCACCAATTCAGGATGCTTTTCATAGAATTCGGTGCGCACGATGACCACGCTCATGGAAAGCTGGGCGTCGGCGTAGCCGTTCTTCTGAGCGGCAGCGGCAAATTCCTCGGTGATATTCAGGGCCACCCGGAAGGAGGAATCCTTCATGAGCACGTTGGTCACATGGGGTTCAGGCACCAAGATCACGTTAGCCATGCCGCTAAGGGCGCGGGTGGTCACTTCCGCATGCTCGCTGAAAAATTCCACGTTGGCGTTTACGTTATTGGTTTCCAGGATATAGCGGGTCACATATTCAGGGGTGGAGCCCTGGCCGGCAGCCGCGATATTCTTGCCCTCCAGATCGGCTACGGTTTTGATGGTGTCGCCCTTTTCCAATACAAAGAGCATGCCCCGGGTAATGAGGGAGAGTCCCTTTACGCCGCCCTGGGTTTTATTATAGAGCACAGCGCCCAGGTTCACAGGAACGGCGGCGATATCCACATCCCCCTTGATCACGGCGGCGGAAAGCTCGGTGGGGGCGCCGGCCAGGGTAAATTCATAGGTGCCGTCATTCTCGGTCATGATATGGGCCAGGGCCATGCCGGTGGGGCCCTTGAGGCCGCCCACGCGTACAGTCATATCGGCATCTTCAGCAGATACATACACAAAGGGAAGGGATGCCACTAACAATACAACCGCCAGCAATTTAATAAACTTTTTCATTTTTCTTCTTTCCTTTCGCTTTTTGTCATGGCGCTTTTTACCTGCACGCCGGGAATATTGCCAAGCTTGCCTGTAAACGCGCCCACTTTGGCGCTGTCGCCCCGCACCAGCAGGCCGATTACCGCCATGTTTCTTTCATGGTCCGGCACGCCGATGCGCCCGGTGACCATTTCCTGATAAAGAGAGACCACCTGATTCACCCTTGCCGTTTGGCTTAGATCCTCAATCACGATGCCTACAAAGCCAATTCTTTCCTCCATCGCGCAGCCTCTCCTTTTTCAGCATGCCCCTTGGGGCAATAAAATAAGCACGATAAATTTCCCCTTTATCATGCCCCGTCAAAATAAGAATCCATATGGCTGCCTCCTTTCGCTCTCGGGCCCGGACGCATCCTGCCCTCAAGGGAAACAATGAACTTAATCGCTCCAGCCGCTCCCCCTCATGGAATCCACTTGGGCTTGCTGCGCCTTTGCACTCTTATTATACACGCATTTTTTAAAATTGAAACCCATCTTTCAAAAGAAAATACGCATGGATTTTTATTGACAGGAAAAGCTTTTCCTTTTATAATAGGTGAGTAATGGGCGATGATGGGAAGAGGCCATCTCCCTGCGGGCAAAGAGAGCGCGGCCCTTGGCTGAAAGCTGCGTGCCGCAGATATGGCGGGACACCCCGGAGCCTTCCTGCGAAAGCAGGCGCATTCCTGCGTTATCGGGTAGAAAAGCGGCGTTTTGATGATAAAACGCAAGCAGGGTGGCACCGCGAAGATTTCTTCGTCCCATGCATGTGGCATGGGCGTATTTTTTTAAAGCGATTTTGTCCCCAATGAATCCTGGGGCTTGAATCCTCCCTGCAGCATTCATAAACTCAAAAGGAGATGCAAATAATGAAGAGGAACCTGATTGCCAATGTGAAGACCGGGGAAGTAAACAAGATTCAGGGCTTTGTGGAAAACCTGCGCAACAAGCGCGCCATGGCGTTTCTGGTGATTCGCGATCATACCGGCCGTATCCAGGTGACCATTGAAAAGGAAAAGCACCCCGATCTGGCCGCCATCGTGGATCAGCTGACAGTGGAATCCGTGGTGACCTGCGTAGGCCCCATTGTGGAAAACAGCTATGTGAAGATGGGCGGCAAGGAAATGCTGCCTGAGGAAATGGAGATTCTCTCCATCGCCGAGCCCCTGCCCCTTACCAAGGACGCCGCCATCGATTCCCGCCTGGACTATCGCTGGGTGGATTTGCGCTCTGACCGCAATACCCTGATCTTTAAGGCCCAGACCGAGCTGGTGGCCTCCATGCGCTCTTTCCTGCTGGAAAAGGGATTTATGGAAATCCACACCCCCAAGCTCATCGGCGCTGCCAGCGAATCCGGCTCCGACGTGTTTGAACTCAAGTATTTCGATCGCAAGGCCTATCTCTCCCAGAGCCCTCAGTTCTATAAGCAGATGGCCATGGCCTCCGGCTTTGATCGGATCTTTGAAGTGGGCCCGGTATTCCGCGCCGAAAAATCCTTCACCAATAAGCATGCCACCGAATTTACCGGCTTTGACCTGGAAATGAGCTACATCACTTCTTTCCGGGACGTGATGGATATTGAAGCCGAACTTTTGCAGGCCGCCCTCAAGGCTGTGAAGGAAAAGTACGGCGAGCAGATCAAGGAGCTCTTTGGCCTGGACGTGGTGGTGCCCACCCTGCCTTTCCCCGAAATGAAATTGCAGGATGTGTACAAGGAACTGGAAGAGCGCTACGGCTACACCTGCCCCGAAGAGGAAAAGAACGATTTGACCACCGACGCCGAGCATCTTTGCGCCAAGCTGGCCATGGATAAATTCGGCCACGAATTCCTGTTCGTTACCGATTATGGCCCCGAAAAGCGCGCCTTCTATCATATGCGGGATGAAAATGGCATGCCTTTGGGCTACGATCTGATCTGGCGCGGTACCGAAATCACCACCGGCGCGCAGCGTGAGCACCGCTATGAACAATTGCGCAAGCAGGCGGATGAAAAGGGCCTGGGCGAAGATGTGAAATTCTACATGGATTTCTTCCGGTACGGCTGCCCGCCCCACGGCGGCTTCGGCCTGGGCGTGGACCGGCTCACCATGCTGCTGCTGGGCATTCCGATCAAGGAAGTTATGTTCCTCTTCCGCGGCCCCAACCGCGTATCCCCCTAAGAAATGGGCATTTAGATGGCAGGTTTTCGGGAATGGTTGCCAAATTGCCGAAAATCTGCTATACTGAATTATATCTGTAAGGAGGTGCATTTGCATGCCACAGAAAAAGGAAAATCTCCCCGTTAAGGTGGATGTGGAATTGCAGAATGGCGGAACCATTACGTATGCCAATGAAGTGATCGCTACCATTGCCGGTGTGGCCGCCAATGAGATCGAAGGCATTGCGGGCATGTGCATCAGCGGCGGTTTTGGCGAAATCCTCAGCCGCAACCGCAATATTACCCGCGGCGTAAAGGTGGAGGTGGGCAGCCAGGAAGCGGCTGTGGACCTTTACATTATTGTGGAATACGGCCAGCCCATCCAGAAGGTGGCCACCGAGGTGCAGGAAAATGTGCGCAAGGCGCTGGAAAGCCTCACCGGGCTGCATGTGGTAAGGGTTGACGTGCATGTGCAGGGCGTAAGCTTTGAAAAGGAACGCAAGGCCAACCAGACCACCATCGAAGCCGCCCAGAATCCCGTGCTGAATGAAGCGGATCCCGCTGCGGAGGAAGCGCCTGCCCAGGAAGCCCCTGCTGCCCAGGAAGCGGCACAGGAGGATGAAGCGGTGGCTGCGGATGAAGCTGCGGAAGAAAATGCTGCCGATGAAGAAGTGCTGGCTGAAGAAGCGGCGGTAGACGGCGCGGAAATGGAAGAAGCTTGCTCCTGCTGCGAGGAAAAGAAGGAAGCGGACGCGGAATAATTCCGCTCCCTTCCCTTTTGGATTGAAAAAGGAGCAACCAAAATGAAAATGAAATTATGGGATCGGGTGATCCTCTTTCTTGGTGCGCTGCTTTGCCTTGGCGCAGGCGCCTGGCTGGCTGTGGACGGCATCGCCTGGATGCTGAATACTGCCGATTCCATGGCGATGTGGGTGCGGGCGGCGAAGGCTGCGCTGGGCGTGATTACGGTGTTGTTTTCCCTGTATCTGCTTGCTTTTCCCCGGAAGCTTGCCTATCGCAAACGGGATTTTGTGGTGCAGCATACGGATACGGGCGAACTTCGCATTGCGGTGAAGGCGATTGAAAACCTGGTGCAAAAGTGCATTGATATGCATGATGAAATCCAGGTGGATACCATGCGCATCAAAAACAGCCGGGATGGCGTGACGGTGGATATGAGCATTGCGCTGGCCAATAATATCGCTATTCCCTTGGCCGTATCTTCCCTGCAAAAGCAGATCAAGCAGTATCTGGTGGCTTCCTCGGGGATTGAAGTAAAGGAAGTAAGGGTATCGGTGATCACCACGCAGTCCGGGGTGGGCGAATCCCCCTATCTGGTAAATTCCGATGAGGAGCAAAAGGAGCAGGCCTCCGCCCCTGCGCAGCAGGAAAAGAAAAAGGCTCCTTTGCATCAGCGCCTGTTCCGCCGGGGCGACCAGGCGGTGACGGTGCCGGAGCCTCCCCTTGAAAAGGAAGAAATGCCTGCGGCAGCGGAAGAAGCCGGGGCGGCCGAAGAAGCAGCAGAAGAAGAAAAGCCTCTGGAAACGGCAGCGGAAGAAATGCCGGAAACCACCCCCGCAGAAGAACAGGAGGAAGACGCTCATGAATGAAAAATGGAATGCGTTTGCGAAGAATATGTTGAAGATCGGCACGGCTGAATGCGCCATTTTCTTTGCCGTGATGGCCATGGTGCTGGCATTGCTGTTCCTGATCGCAGGCTTCTGGCAGACGCTTTTGATTCTGGCGTTGGTGCTGGTGGGCGCTTTCATTGGCGGCGTGAAGGATAAAAAAGAATGGATTCGCAATACGGTGAACCGTCTTTTCCCCGCTAAGCAGGCCCCTGCCTACCGGGAAAAGAATGAAGAAATTGCCAAGGCCGTGCATGAAGCGCTGGAAAAGGACAAGGAAGAAGAATAAATTACGAAGGAACGGGGTAGAAACCCATGGCTCGAAAATCAGCACGCGCCGCAGCCGTGCAGATGGTGTTTGAAAATATGCTGGGCGGCGATGGCGGCGAGGAAACCTTGCGCGGGCTGATCGAATTTGCCCCCGAGGAAGACGATCAGGAATATATCGATGAATTGCTTCAGGGGATTGAAGCCCATGCAGAGGAATTGGATGCTGCCATTGAAAAATGCCTGAAGGGCTGGGCGCTGGAGCGCATTGCCAAGGTGGATTTGGCGGTGCTTAGGGTAGCGGTGTATGAGCTTTGCTATGCCCGCAAAACCCCCGATGCCGTAGTCATTAATGAAGCGGTCACGCTGGCACAGCGCTTTGACGTGCCTCAGGCCGGAAAATTTGTAAACGGCGTGCTCTCTTCCGTGCTTGCCCAGCGGGATCAGGCGGAGGAAACACCCTGATGCTTGCGCTGGGATTGGATACCAGCTGCTATACTACTTCTGCGGCACTATGCAGCGATTTTGCTATGCCGCAGCAGGCACGGCAGCTTTTGCCCGTCCCCGCAGGAGAACGCGGCCTTCGCCAGAGCGAGGCCGTTTTTGCGCATGTAAGGCAGCTTCAAAAGGTGCTGCTTCCCCTTCTGGAAAAGGCGCCAACGGCTATTGACTGCGTGTGTGCATCCGCATCACCCAGGGATGGGGAGGATTCCTATATGCCCGTTTTTCAGGTGGGCGTTTCCCAGGGGCGGGCCATTGCGGCGGCGCTGCATGTGCCCTTTTATGAAACCACCCATCAACGGGGTCATGTGGCCGCGGCCAAATGGGGCACGAAGATCCAAGGGGATAAGTTTATCGCCCTGCATCTTTCCGGCGGCACCACTGATGTGGTGCTGGTGGACGGAGAAAAAATTTCTCCCATCGGCACATCTGTGGATCTCCATGCCGGCCAGTTGGTGGATCGGGTGGGCGTGGCTCTTTCTCTGCCCTTCCCCTGCGGACCGTATCTGGAGGAATTGGCCAGGAAAGGAAAAAGCGAAGCCAGGGTGCCTGTGAGCGTGGAAGCGGATGGGCTGCATTGCCATCTTTCCGGGGCGGAGGCTCAATTGATGCGCATGATCCGCAGCGGCGAAAAGCCGGAAAACGTGGCTGCCGAGGTATACAGTATTTTAAACCGCACGGTGCTGCGGCTGCTCAAAGCAGCGGCGGATCAGAACGGTGCCCAGGATATGCTGCTGGCTGGGGGCGTGGCTTCATCGCTTTTGCTTCGGGATATGCTGGCAGAAAGAAACGATAAAAGAAGGCTGGGATTGAAGCTGCATTTTGGCCGCCCGGAATATTCCGGGGATAATGCAGTGGGCGTGGCCCTGCTGGGGCTGGAAAAGCTAAAAAAGGAGAAAGCAAATGGCAGTATTACTGGACGGTAAAGTAATGGCGGCTGAACTGATGGAAGGGCTGAAGGCCAGGGTGGAAGCGCTAAAAAATAAGGGTGTTTCCGTGGGCCTTGCCGTGGTGCTGGTAGGGGAGGATCCCGCCAGCCAGGTCTATGTACGCAATAAGGGGAAGGCCTGCGAGGAATTGGGTATTCTTTCCGAAACCATCCGTTTGCCGGAAAGCACCACCCAGGAGGAATTGGAAGCGCTGATTGACAGGCTGAATCACGATCACCGCATGGACGGCATCCTGGTGCAATTGCCCCTGCCCAAGCATCTTGACGAGGCGGCGGTGCTGCGCAAAATCATCCCCGAAAAGGATGTGGACGGCTTCCATATTGAAAACGCCGGCAAGCTTTTTACCGGCCAGGAAGGCGTGGTGGCCTGCACCCCCAAGGGCATTCTGCATATGCTCAAAACGGCGGGCGTGCCCCTTTCCGGCAAGGACGCCGTGGTGATTGGCCGAAGCAATATTGTGGGCAAGCCCATTGCCATGCTGCTTCTCAATGAAAACTGCACCGTGACCATCTGCCACTCCCGCACCAAGGATCTCTCTGCGCATACCAAGCGGGCGGATATTCTGGTGGCGGCGGTGGGCAAGGCCAAGTTTGTCACTGCCGATATGGTGAAGGAAGGCGCTGCGGTGGTGGACGTGGGCATTAACCGGGTGGACGGCAAAGTGGTGGGGGACGTGGATTTTGAAAATGTGGCCCCCATCGCCGGCTACATTTCTCCCGTGCCCGGCGGCGTTGGGAAAATGACAATTGGCATGCTCATGGAAAATACCGTGGAAGCGGCGGAGAGAAAGGCAAAGTAATATGGCCTGGACGCTCACGGTATCCGAACTCAACGATTACGTGCGCCGGGCGCTGGCCAGCGATCCCTCTCTTCGCTTTCTTTCCCTGAAAGGGGAAATCAGCGATTTGAAGCGCTACGCCTCCGGCCATTGGTATTTTACTTTAAAGGATGAGCAAAGCCGCATCCAATGCGTGTGCTACCGGCAAAATACCGTGCGCATCCGCTTTCAGCCGGAAAATGGCATGAAGGTGATTTTAAGCGGGGCCGTTGGGCTGTATACGGTATCGGGCAGCTATCAGTTTTACGTGGAAGATATGAAGCAGGATGGCGTAGGGGAATTATACCTGCGCTATGAGGCATTGAAAAATAAGCTGCTGAAAGAAGGGCTCTTTGACGTGGCCCGGAAAAAGCAACTGCCCCTGCTTCCCCGGGCCATCGGCGTGGTTACTTCCCGCTCAGGCGCCGTAATTCATGATATCGCCACCGTCACTCGCCGCCGTTATCCCGGCATGCAGATTATTCTGCGCCCCTCCCTGGTGCAGGGTGAAGGAGCGGCGGAGGATATTGCCGCCGGTATTGCGGAAATTTCCATGTTGCCGCAGGTAGACGTGATCATCGTGGGCCGGGGCGGCGGATCGCTGGAAGATTTATGGGCGTTTAATGAAGAAATTGTGGTGCGCGCTATCGCCGCCTGCCCCATCCCCATTGTATCGGCCGTGGGGCATGAAGTGGATGTGACCCTTTCCGACCTGGCGGCAGATCTGCGGGCGGCCACTCCTTCCGCTGCTGCGGAAATGTGCGTGCCTGAAGTGCAATCGCTGGAAGCGACCATCGAATCCATGCGGGATTCCCTGAAAAGGGCAGGCCAGAATGCTTTGCTTGCCCGCAGGGAAGCGCTGGCCCAATATGAAAAGAGGCTGGCGGCCCGGCATCCTTTGGCCCTTTTGCACCATGCCAGGGCAAGGGCGGACGTAATCACTCAGCGGCTGCAAAATGGCGTGGAGAGGCAATTGGCATTGCGAAAGGCCCGGCTTTCTCTCCTTGGGGATAAGCTTTCGGCCCTTGGCCCCCGTCAGGCCCTTTCCAGGGGCTATGCGGTGGTGCTTAGTGGAAAAAAAGCGATCACCAGCGTAGGGGACGTGCAGGATGAAATGACCCTGGTATTGCAGGATGGCCGCGTGCAAGTGAAGACGGTGAATGCGCGAAAGGAGGATCCCTTTGGCAAAGAAACAGCCCAGCTTTGAAGAGCAGCTGCTGGAATTGGAAGCGCTGGTGAAGAAAATGGAAGAGGGCGCCATGACCCTGAATGAAACGCTGGCCGCCTATGAAAGCGGCATGAAGCTTTCCAAAGCGTTGACGGAGGCGCTGGATACGGCGGAAAAGCGAATGCTGGAATTATCCGGTGGCGAAGTGAAGGCGATGGAGGATGCGCCATGAAAAATACGCTGGCACAGTATAAGCAGCAGGTGGAAGCGGCACTGGAAGCGCTTCCTATGGAGGGCGCGCCCGAGCCCCTCAGAAGCGCCATGCGCTATAGCCTGCTTTCCGGCGGCAAGCGGCTGCGGGGCTGCCTTTTGCTGGCCGCCTGCGATATGGCGGGAGGAAATGTAGCAGACGCCTTGCCTTTTGCCTGCGCTCTGGAAATGATTCATGCCTATTCTCTGATTCATGATGATTTGCCTGCCATGGATAACGATACCGTGCGCCGGGGTAAGCCTACCAATCATGTGGTGTATGGCGAAGCGGTGGCAATTTTGGCCGGGGACGGGCTGTTGACCCACGCAGTGGAAGTGATGGCGGCCTCCTGCCACCCCATGGCATTCAGGGCCCTTGGGGAAATCGTGGGCGCTGCCGGAGTGCGGGGTATGCTGGCGGGGCAGACTTTGGATGTGACCTTGGAGGGCACCCGACCTGATGTGGAAACCGTGCAGCGTATTCATAAAGGCAAAACCGCCGCGCTGCTTACTGCCCCCCTTACTGCCGGGCTGATCCTTGGCGGAGCCGGAGAAAAAGAAATTCAGGCGGGCCGGGAATATGGATATCACTTGGGCATGGCGTTTCAGATTGTGGATGATCTATTGGATCTGGAAGGGGATCCTGCTCTGATGGGGAAAACCTTGGGGAAGGACCTGGAAGAAGGCAAGATCACCTGGCCTGCTGCCGTGGGCATTGAGCAGGCGCGAAAGGATGCCGCATGGCATGTGGATCAGGCGGTGAAAGCGCTGGATTGTTTTGAAAAAAAGGCAGAATTTTTACAGGCCCTTGCGGTATCCACCCTCAATCGCGTACAATAGAGCGGAGGATGATTCTTTGGGATTTTTTGCTGAATTATTGAGCAATCGGGCGCTGGTATGCGCCGGGCTTTCCTGGCTGGCAGCCCAGTTTCTGAAATTTGTGATCACGATGCTGATCGATAAAAAGCTGGATTGGGGCCGCTGGGTGGGCATGGGCGGCATGCCTTCGTCCCATACAGCCTTTGTATTTTCCCTGATGCTGATGGTAGGAATTACAGAGGGCGTTGGGTCTACGATGTTTGCTCTTTCTTTTGCGCTGGCCTCTGTGGTGATTTATGATGCTATGGGCGTGCGCGCTGAAACGGGCAAGCAGGGCGCGGTGCTCAATACAATCATCCGGGAAGTGCTGATTGAGGGAAAGCCCATTACGGAAAAGCGGCTCAAGGAATTGGTGGGGCATACGCCCCTGGAGGTGTTGGGCGGCGTGGTGGTTGCCGTTGTGATGGTACTGATGATGGCGTAAGGCCATGGAAGAATAAAATGACGGGAGGAAACAACAATGGATCAATTTATGGAAGAAGTAGTAGCGCCCCGGAAACGCGGCTTGCAGAGCCTGGTGCTGATTTTGGCAAATATTATGTGGGTGCTCTTTGCTGCCTATGCCTTCTTGCAGCTGCAAAACGTCACCTATTGCTTCACCGCGGAGGGCTTTTCCACCAACACCATCATTTACCTGGTGCAATTGGTGGTATTTGGCGGCCTGGCTGCGCTGATCTTTTTGCGCCGGGATCGGCTCAAGACCGAATATGAATACACCTTCACCAACGGCCAGATGGACTTTGCCCAGGTGTATAACAATAAAAAGCGCAAGAACCTTGGCACCATGAATATCCGCAATGTGGAAGCCTGCGGCCTGGTTTCCTCCGGCTCCTTCCAGCGGTATATCAATATGCAGGGCATCAAGCGCACTAATTGGTTCCTGAATCGGGAGGCGGAATTGCTCTACTTCTATTTCCAGAAGGAAAATCAGAAGCGCATCATCATCATTGAGCCCAGCCAGGATTTGATCGATATGATCCGGCGCACCCTGCCCCAGGGCGTGTGGCAAGTGAACTGATATGCCCATTTATTTAGATAACAGCGCCACCACCCGCCCCTGCGATGCGGCCATTCAGGCCATGGAAAAATGCATGCGGGAGGGGTATTTCAATCCGTCCGCCCTGTATGCACCGGCGCTGGAAGCGGATAAAATGATGCGGGAATGCAGGGCGGAGATTCTTTCCTCCCTCCATGCCCCCAGGGACGCCCGGATGATTTTTACTTCCGGGGGCACGGAAGCGGATAACCTGGCTATTTTGGGCCATCTTTCCTGCGTGCACGGGGGCGGAAGGGTGCTTTATGGCGCAGGGGAGCATCCGGCGGTCAAGGAAGCCTGCCAGGCAGCGAATGGATTTGAGGCCATGGAAATGCCCTATGACCGGGAGGGAAGGGTGGATCTTACCGCCCTTCGGGAAATCATCACGCCGGATACAAAGCTGATTTGCTGCATGCAGGTGAATAACGAAACCGGGGCCATCCAGCCCCTTGGGGAAATTGCCGCTCTGCGCAAGGAAATTTGTCCTGACGCCCATTTCCATGTGGACGGGGTGCAGGGCTATTTGCGTGTACCCTTTGATATGGCGGCCCTGGGCGCGGAAAGCTATGCCCTTTCCGGGCATAAAATTCATGCTCCCAAAGGCATCGGCGCGCTGGTGCTGGGGCCCAAATGCCGGGTGAATCCCCGGGCGCTGGGCGGCGGCCAGGAAGGAAACCTTCGCTCCGGCACGGAAAACACCCCGGGCATTGCCGGATTGCTGGCGGCCATCCGCTCCTATCCCAAGGAGCAAAAGATGCAGGAAGTGAAAATGCATCTGTGGGAGTGCTTAAAGGAACTGATTCCTGCCGCGGCCATCAACGGCCCTGCGCCGGATAGCCCTCTGGCGGCCCCCCATATTTTAAATGTATCCCTGCCGCCGGTGCGGTCGGAAACCATGCTCCATGCCCTGGAGGGCGAAAAAATCTATATCGGCATGGGCTCTGCCTGCGCGGCGCATAAGCAAAAGGTGAGCGCGGTGCTCCTGGCTATGCATGCGCCCCGCCATCTGGCGGAATCGGCCCTGCGCTTTTCCCTTTCTCCGGAAAACACCATGGAGGAAATGGAGCAGGTGGCCCGGGCATGCCAGAAAAATTTCGGGATTCTCTCCCGGTTTCAACGTAGATAGAGGGGAAGATAGGTTATGCGAAAGCTGCTGATGGTTCGCTACGGCGAAATTTATTTGAAGGGCCTGAACCGGCCCTATTTCTTGCGCGCTCTGGTGAGCCGGGTGAAGGAGGCCGCCAAGCCCTTTGGGGGCAAGGTGTGGCTCCATGACGCCCGTGTATTTATCAGCGATGTGGAGGATATGGAAGCGTGCATGGATCGGGTGCGCAAAGTATTCGGCGTGCATTCCGTGTGCCCGGCCATTGAAATGGAAAAGGATAATTTTGAGGGCATTTGTGAGCAGGCTAACCTGATGATGAAGGATGTGAACGGCACCTTCAAGGTGGACGCTCGCCGGGCGGACAAGCACTATTTTATGGATTCTCCCCAGATCAACCGGAAACTGGGGGAATATGTGCTGATGCGCAATGAGGATCATCTGAAAGTGGATGTGCATCATCCCGAACATCTTCTCTCCGTTGAAATCCGGGATCAGGCGTATATTTACTGCAAGGTGTATCCCGCCGTGGGCGGCATGCCCGTGGGCACCGGCGGCAAAGCAGCGCTGCTTCTTTCCGGCGGCATCGATAGCCCTGTGGCCGGTTATATGATCGCCAAGCGCGGGGTGCAGCTGGTGGCGGTGCATTATCATTCCTTCCCCTATACCAGCGAATTTGCCAAGCAGAAGGTGCTGGATCTGGCCAAGATTCTGGCGGAATACTGCTGTGGGCTGAAGGTGTATGTGGTGCCCTTCACGGAAATTCAGATGGAAATCCATGAAAAGTGCCCCGATGATTACACCACGCTGATTATGCGCCGATATATGATGCGCATTGCAGAAGAAATTGCCAAGAAGGAAGAGGCCTTGGCTCTGATCACCGGCGAATCCGTGGGCCAGGTGGCCAGCCAGACCATGGAAGCTTTGGCTACCACCAATGAAGTGGTTGAAATGCCTGTGTTCCGGCCACTGATCGGCTTTGATAAGATCGATATCATTGAATACGCCAAGAAGATTGGCACCTATGAAACTTCCTCCCTGCCTTATGAGGATTGCTGCACGGTGTTTACCCCCCGTCATCCTGCTACCAAGCCCAAGATGCAAAAGATCATGGAGGGCGAAAGCAAGCTGGATCAGGAAGCGCTCATTGCTGCCGCTGTGGAAAATGCGGAAATCGTGGAACTGTAATATTGCCTGCGCCGGATGTGTTCCGGCGCTTTTTTTGAAGGAGGTGGCCCGATGAATCCTCTGCTTTTTGAGCCACGGCATTTTTTCCCTCAGTGCCATGCCTGCTGCCTTTTGGCCCTTCCGGACGGCAGAAAGCTGTGCGCCTATTTTGCCGGCACCCACGAAAAGCATGATGACGTGGGCATCTGGCTCAGCGAATATAATGGAAGGAAATGGCTGGTTCCCCGGAAAATTGCGAAAATAGCAAATGAGCCCCACTGGAATCCGGTATTGTTTCCGGTGCGGGATGGTATCCGCATGGTTTTTAAGGTGGGCAAGGAAATTCGCGCCTGGAAAAGCTATACCATGCTTTCCAAGGATGGGGGAAGCACCTGGGAGGGATTGCACGGTTACATCGATAATCCGGCAGGCGGCCCTGTGCGCTCCAAGCCCATCCGGCTAAAAAGCGGGGCGCTGTTGGCCCCCAATTCGGATGAAAATGGCCCTTGGCTTCCCAGAGTGGATATCTCCTTTGACGAGGGGGAAACGTTTCAGCGATATGGAGAAATTCCCGTAAACCTTACCGCCCCAGGCACTCAGGATTATATCCCGGGCCGGGGCGCCATCCAGCCGGTGCTTTGGGAAAGCGAAGAAGGGCATGTGCACGCCTTTCTCCGCACCAGCGGCGGCTTTATCTATCGCTCCGATTCTGTGGACGGGGGCAAAACCTGGTGCCGCGCCTATCCGACAAAAATGGCCAATAATAACAGCGGCGTTGATGCAATCATGGGGGAGGATGGGCGGCTGTATCTGATCTGCAATCCGGTGCAGGGGGATTGGGCGGCGCGCACGCCCCTGAGCATTTTTGTAAGCGATGATCAGGGGGAATCCTTTCGTCCCTGCGCAGTAGTGGATGATACCCCCTTGGATGAAGAAACCGGCAAAGCAGCCGAGCTTTCCTATCCTTCCTTGGTATTAGGGGGAGGGAAGCTACAGGTCGCATACACCTTCAACCGCCGGAGCATTGCTTATTGGGAGCAAAAAATTAAATAAAAACAGATTTTTTGAAAAATACCCTTGCATTTGCTGCCAAGCTGTGATATAATACCATTCGTTGACTGGGTGTAGCGCAGCTTGGTAGCGTGCTTGAATGGGGTTCAAGAGGCCGGAGGTTCGAATCCTCTCACCCAGACCATCAAAAAGACCTTGAAAACACTACGTTTTCAAGGCCTTTTGCTATTTCTCGTTAAACGGAAAGTTTACCGATACTGAATTTTGCGGGACACTTTTTAAGATTTCGCGGGACACCTGCACCCGAAAAAGCCTATGGCAAGGCGGTTTTCGGGACATGGCAACAATCAAAATACGGGATATAATTTATGCACGTATCAACTTTGGAATTCTTGCTTTATTCTCTTTATTAAGATATAATATATGTGATTAATGACTGCAATTGCCGATGTGTCAAATAATTCTTGGGAACTGAAACACTATGTTGATGAATTCAATGACCCTACTGATGCGTGGTATGTTAGAACAACTACAACAGGAGCATTCAGCAACACTGCAACAGCTAATTCCGAAGTAACGGCTGTTCTCGTAATTGATGAACAGAATATCGCTATTATGCTTTACGAATATGGTCACTATCCTGTGACAAATACTTCAAGCAAAATGTTGGAGTATTCTGTTCGTATAAAGGACGGAAATGATGAAACGCATACCTTTGATGGATACTTGACTGCCGGTGGCGATAGAATAATCTTGTGGAGCGATGAATCCTTTGGACCATATGATTCTACTCGCTCTCTGTATTCCGAAATAATCAATATTCTGAGTGCTGGTGGAAATGTTCGCTTTTCGATTTCTGAAGATGGAAACGCTGTAACTAAGTACACCTTCCGAGTTGATGCAAATGGTTTCAAAGATGTGTATAGTGTGGATTCTGAAGGCTTATTTGGTTTCTTTAATCTGAATAGAGCGAACTTTATCAAAGAGTATCAGTCCCAAACAGGCCTCTCTTTGTTGTTTGTGGATAAAGGCTATAAATTTGTTTCTTCTGATTGTGGCTATGCTGGAGAGCCTACTGCCAGAGTTTCATTCTACTTTGGCGAAAATGGCTTGATGCATCGATATGATGTAAACTTCAATCATTCTGATGGTGGATGTTATAACAGGGTGCGTACAGAACTAACAAACATGTATGGAACTCCTGTATACACAAAAGTATCAAAATCTATCTGTGAATTCCCCAGTGAAACAGGTGATTACTATAATCATAAAGAACGATATGAAAATGGCTGGGTAACACAGGAATATTCAGATGATTACAAACTCTATGGATGGTATGGCGATTATTGTCAATGGGTTGTGTGGCAAAATGATGGCTCTGCTATTCTTGTCACTCTTTATCTGGAACATGGCGGCCTAACCGTCGGCAAGAATGAATTTACCGATGCTTATGCTGCTGTAATATGCGAGTATTATCCTGCTGAATTGGTTTCCAATCTTCGCAAGTAACTTCCAAAGCCCCTGCTCTCCCACAACAGGAAAGCAGGGGCTTTCTTTATCCCACCAATTTCAGATACTTATACACTGTGGGCCGCGATAAATTACAAACGCGGGCGATTGTTTTTTTATCATGGCCATGTTATAATGTGCATCAGGAGGTAGGAAAATGAATATGAAAGCAGCTATTTTTGACGTGGACGGCACCCTGGTGGACTCGCTGATGCTATGGGATATTTTATGGGCAGATTTTGGAAAAAAATATTGCGGCGGAAATGCATATAGCCCATCGGAAGCGGATGACCGGGCGATCCGCACCCTGCCATTAAGGGAAGCGATGGCGCTTTTGCATGCTCATGATGGCATTGGTGAAAGCGGCGAAATGCTGCTGGAGGAAGCCAACGCCGTATGTATGGATTTTTATCAAAACCGGGTGAAATTAAAGCCGGGCGTTAAAGAATTTCTGGAAAAATGCAGGGAAAATCGCGTGAAAATGTGCATAGCATCGGCCACTGCCCCACAGCTTCTGGAAGCGGCCCTTTCCCATTGCGGAATTCGGGATTATTTTATGCAGCTTTTTTCCTGCGGAAGCATTGGAAAAGGGAAGGACCAGCCGGACATTTTTCTCATGGCGCAGGATTTTTTAGGCACGCCCATGGAAGAAATCTGGGTGTTTGAAGATTCACTGACGGCCCTTTCCACGGCACATAAGCTGGGCATGAAAACGGTGGGGATTTATGATCGCTTGAGCAGCGGTCAAGAGGAAATTCAAAAGATTGCCGACCGATACGTTGGCCCTCATGAAACGATGATGAAAATAGCGGAGGAAGAGCATGGCTAAGAATTTACGGCTCTGGTATCGCCAGAGCGCTCAGGAATGGGTGGAGGCGCTTCCTCTTGGCAACGGGCGATTGGGCGCCATGGTGTATGGCGGAGCAAAGAATGAAAAAATTGCCCTGAATGAGGATAGCCTTTGGTCAGGCTACCCCAAGAATACCAATGAAGAAGGCTCGAACCGGTATTTCCGCCAGGCCCAGCAGATGATCCTGGAAGGGAAAAATGATGAAACCCAGGATTTTATTGAAAAGCATCTGGTGGGGCCCTATGGGGAATCGTATCTTCCTTTGGGTGATTTGAATATTGCCTTTGACGGCATAGGGGAGACGGCGGATTATGAGCGGGAACTGCGGCTTGAGGATGCCGTGGCGAGGGTGCAGTTTACCGCCAATCATGTGGCGTATCGCAGGGAAATGTTTGTTTCCCATCCGGATCAGGCGGTGGTGATTTTCCTTTCCGCCAATCAGCCAGGGAGTATTTCCTGCACTCTTTCTTTTGAATGCCAACTGCGCCATGAAACGGGTGCGAAGGATCAGTTCTTGTGGCTCACGGGCATTTGCCCCTCCCGGGTGGAGCCCCAGTATTTGCAGATTGACAATCCGGTCATCTATGAGGAAGCGGATGAAAAGAAGGGCATTCGCTTTGCTGCTGCCGCCTTGGTGGAGACAAAGGGTGGGTGTGTGACGGCGGAAAAGGGCTGCATTCATATTGAAAACGTTGATTCTGCGGTGATCAAAGTGGCAGCCCGTACCAGCTTTAACGGCTTTGATCACCAGCCCTATCTGGAAGGCAGGGATGAAAGGGCGGATTTGGAGAAAGATTTGACCAGGCTGCAGGGAATGACCTATGCGCATATGCTGGAAAAGCATCTCGGGGATTATCGGCCCTATTTTCAGAGGATGTCGTTGGATTTGGGCGGAGGGGCATATGATGATCAGCCCACAGATCAGCGTCTCAGGCAGTTTGAAACCCAGCAAAATGACAAGGGCCTGATCGAATTGATTTTCCAGTACGGGCGCTATCTGATGATCGCCGCATCCCGGCCCGGCACCCAGCCTATGAATCTGCAGGGAATCTGGAATCATAAATTGCGGGCTCCCTGGTCCTCTAATTACACGGTAAATATCAACACGGAAATGAACTACTGGCCGGCGGAAGTGTGCAATCTTTCCGAAATGCATGAGCCGCTGTTCAAAATGCTTCAGGAACTGATGACCACGGGGGCTGAAACGGCCAAGGCCTATTACGGCGCCCGGGGCGTGGTGGTGCATCACAATGTGGATTTGTGGCGCATGAGCAATCCGGTGGGCAATCACCGGGAGGGCTGCGCCGTGTATGCCTTCTGGCCCATGGGCTTTGGGTGGCTGTGCCAGCATTTATATGAACATTATCTGTTTACCGGGGATCGAAAATTCTTACAGGATCAGGCGCTTCCAGCTATTCGGTCGGCCGTCCGGTTCTATTTGGATACCATGGCAGAGGATGAGCAGGGCCGTCGCTTTGTTTCGCCGGCAACGTCCCCGGAAAATCGTTTCTATATTGATGGAAAGGATCGGAGCGTGGCCAAAACGGCTACGATGTCCAATGCCATTGTCAGGGAAATATTGGGCAATTATCTGAGCATTCTTTGTGAATTGCATCTGGATGAGCCCATGGCGGAGGAAGCCAGGGCCGCCCTTCCCAGAATCTATCCTTTTGAGATCGGTGCCCGAGGGCAGCTGAAAGAGTGGGATCAGGAATTTGAAGAAACAGATGAGCATCACCGCCACGTATCCCATCTGTATGCCCTGCATCCTGGGCATCAGATCACCCCGGAAGCGACGCCTGGGCTGCTGGACGCCTGCAAAAGAACCCTGGAAATTCGGGGAGACGACGGAACGGGATGGAGCCTGGGGTGGAAAATCAATTTCTGGGCGCGGCTCAGGGATGGGGATCATGCTCTGAAGCTCATCAAGCGGCAATTGGAATTTGTGGAAAGCACGGTGGAAACCACCGCCCTGCACGGCGGCACCTACATGAATCTTTTTGACGCTCATCCGCCTTTCCAAATCGATGGCAATTTTGGCGCTTGCGCGGGCATTGCGGAAATGCTTTTGCAAAGCGATGAAGAAAAAATCCTGCTGCTGCCTGCATTGCCTACGGAGTGGCAGGAAGGCAGCGTCACCGGCATTCGGGCCCGGGGCGGCTTGGAAGCGGATATCATCTTTGAAAATGGAATGCTCAAAAAAGCGGTGCTTCGCCGGGTGGCGCCGGGGAAAGAAGAAGTTCTTGTGCGCTATCGGGAGCGGGAGTGGACGCTTGCTCTTGGAATGGGAGAAAAAGCAGAACTATGCTAAGCGGTTTCATATCCTGCCAAAAAGGCGAGGATCGTGCAAAAGAATAGCCTTGACAAAAAAATAGGGCTAAAATACAATAAAAGAAACAAAATGCCGTTGCGAAAAGGAGAGAATACACGTTGAGTACGCTTGGAGCTACATTCAAAGAACTGACGGATAAGAAATATCTAAAGAAGATGATTCATCTGCTGATCCCTATGGCTTTGGCCGGGGTGCTCACTTCATCTTTGCAGATTGTGGATACTTTGATGATCGCTACCCTGGGGGATGTGCCGGTGGCGGGCGTGGGTCTGGCCAATCGGCTCACCTATTTCCTTTCCTTCCTCTTTGCCAGCGTTACCAGCGGCGTATCCATTTATAGCGCGCAGTTTTGGGGAGAAAAGAATCAAAAAGGCCTGCGCCAGTGCCTGTCTTTTGCAATGATGTTGATTTTGCCCATTGCTGTGGTGTTCAGCCTGATTTCCATTTTTGCCCCCCATCTGGTGATGCGCATTTTCTCCCAGGATGAAGCGGTGATTGAAGCGGGCTGCACCTATCTTCGCTTTATTGCGCCGGCATATTTATTCCAGTCCGTAACGGCTCTGCTGGCAGCTCTGCTCAAGGCTACCGAGCGGCCCAGCCTGCCCATGACGGCCAGCGCCGCGGGCATTGCCCTCAATATCGTGCTCAACTATATCCTGATTTTCGGTAAATTCGGCGCGCCTCAAATGGGTGTAAAGGGCGCTGCAGTGGCCACGCTGATTGCAGCCGTGCTGGAAATGGTGCTTCTGATCGTCTTTGCCCGGCTGAGAAAGGCCCAGGTGGCCCTGCGCAAAGCCGATTTCTGCAAGCCGGAAAAGGCGTTTATCCAAAAATATATCAAAACCACCGTGCCCATTTTCTTCAATGAAATCGGCTGGTCCCTGGCCGTGATCACCATGACCTGGGTGTATTCCACCTTGGGTACCGCCGCTGCCGCCGCCGCCACGGTATATGAAACCATCAAGAGCTTTGTGGTGGTTTGCTGCGTCAGCATAGGCAATGCAGGCGCCATTCTGGTGGGCATCGAATTGGGCGCAGGAAGGCTGGATGAGGCGGAAAAGAATGCCCGGCGGATGCTGCTGGGCGGCCTGCTGGTGGCCTTGTGCCTGGTACCGGTGTTCCTGGTATTGATTGATCCGCTTTTGACGTTGTACAAAGAAATGTCTCAGGAAGCACTCAAAAATCTCCGGGGCATGCTGATTGCTCTTTCTTGCCTCTTTTGGATCAAGATGCTGAACTATAACCTGATCAACGGCATTCTTCGTGCCGGCGGCGATACCAAAGCGGCGGCCTGCATTGATGTGCTTACCAATTGGTGTATCGCCGTGCCGATCATCTTTGTTACCGGCTATTTGCTCAAGTGGCCCATCATTTACGTGTTCCCCTTCACCTTCCTGGCGGAAGGCGTTGCCACCCTCCTCAGCTTCATCCGCTATAAGAAAGGATACTGGAAAAAGAAGCTGGCATAACAAAAATCCAATGCTGAAAGGACTGTGGGATCGTTTCCTCAGTCCTTTTTTTGTGCGCCCAGGCATAGGATATGCCGGGGTGAGAATGGATGAAGGGATTATCTTTTGCGCCAGTGGAAGCAAAGCTGGATCAGCCAAGGGTGGTATTATCAGGGGATAGTGAGGTGCTCATTGAGCAGCATGCCGGGCTTTTTTCCTATGAGAGCAAATGCGTGCGGGTGCGCACAAAGCGGGGGCTGATTTCGGTAACGGGTGAAAACCTGTTGATTTCTTACTTTGGCATTCAGGATTTGATGATTCAAGGGCATGTGAGTGGCATCGCCTTGCAGGGGGAAACCACATGAAGGGATGCTTTCAGGTACGCTTTTGCCTATCAGGCCTGGGCGTGGAAAAGCTGCTCAATGAAGCCCGCAAAAAGGGAATATTGCTCCATAAAACGGTAAGGCAGGCGGACAGAAGCTTGATCATCTGCTGCAGCCGAAGGGATTACAGGGCCTTTCGGGCATTGAGCGAGGAAAAGGGATTTTCGCTCACGGACGCCCAGCCGGTGGGAATTCTGGGCATGCTGAGCCGATTCAAAAAGCGGCGGGGCCTGTGGATGGGCATGGGAATATGCATAGGTCTGCTCATCTATTCCATGGGCTTTATCTGGCAGGTGAAAATCGAAAATGCAGGCGCGTATACAGGGGAAATCCGCACCTATTTGGAGGAAAAGGGCATTCAACGGGGGATGCCAAGGGCACAGATTGATCTTGCCGCCCTGCAGGAAAGCCTGGAATGGCGGCTGCCCAAGGTGAAGTGGGTGCAGGTGAAATATGAGGGCGTTATGCTGGTGGTGCATGTGGAGGAGGGCGTGCCGCCGCCCCAGGTAGAAACCGAGGGAGAAGCGGGAGATATCATTGCAGGGGAGGATGGGCTTCTCATCCGGCTCACCGCCTATGCAGGCACGCCACAGGCCCAAGCAGGGGATTTTGTGCGGGCGGGCCAGGTGCTGATTAAAGGGGAGGAGCGGGGGAGCAATGGGGAATGGATTCCCGTAAAGGCCCGGGGGGAGGCTATTGCCAGAGTGTGGACCACCGTGCGGGCCCAAGCATCGCTTCTTGAAACGGCATCCATCCCCAGCGGGCGGACGTATCAGCGTCCCGTGATCCAAACGCCTTTATTTTCTTTCAGCTTTCATCCGCTTCCTAACTTTCTTACCTGGGATTTGGAAACGGAGCAGAAAAGCATTGGCGGGATATGGTTGCCGCTGGTACTGCAAAGGGAAAAATACCTGGAAGCAGCACTGGAAAAGCAGCCGCGGAGCACCGAAGAAGCCAAGGAGGAAGCCCAGCGGTTGGCGTTTACATCTATGGCAAAAGTATTACAAAATGAGGAAGTGGTTGACAAATGGGTAGAATTTAGTATGATAAATGGGGATACTATTGTAGCGACGGCAACGGCGGAAATTCGCCGGGATATTGCCCGTCAGAACAACTAAAGGAGATGCGCATCTTTTTGCAATTATCGCTTGAAAACATGGAAACCTACCTCTCCCTCTTTGGGATGAACGATCGGAACATGGCTGTATTGGAGCAGGAATTGAATGTAGCGGTGGCTCTTCGGGGCCAGGAACTGAGCATTCAGGGGGATGAAGAAAACGCCCAAATGGCAGAGCAGGTGATCGGAAAGCTGATTGAAATGCTGCGCCGGGGTGAAATGATTGACGCTTCCCGCATCCATTACGCCGTGGCCCTGGCCCGGGAGGGAAGGCTGGAGGAAATTGAAGAAATAATGGGGGACGTGGTGGCTATTACCCATCGCGGCCGCCGGATTCAGTGCAAAACCCTGGGTCAGCGGGAATATGTATCCGCCGTGAGAAATGGGGAGCTTACCCTGGCAGTGGGCCCTGCGGGCACGGGGAAAACCTACCTGGCCATGGCCATGGCAGTGGTGGCCCTAAAAAATAAAGAAGTGGAAAGAATTGTGCTCACCCGCCCTGCTGTGGAAGCGGGAGAGCGCTTGGGCTTTTTGCCTGGGGACATGACCCAGAAGGTGGACCCCTATCTGCGCCCCCTATACGATGCCCTGTATGAAATGATGGGCGTGGAAAGCTATCAGCGATTGGTGGAACGGGGTACGCTGGAAGTGGCTCCGCTGGCATTTATGCGTGGTCGCACCCTGGCGGATGCCTTCATTATTCTGGATGAAGCCCAGAATACCACCACCGAGCAGATGAAAATGTTTCTAACCCGCCTGGGTGCCGGCTCCCGCTGCATTGTGACGGGAGACGTATCCCAGATTGACCTGCCTAAGGGTCGCAAAAGCGGCTTGGTGGAGGCCATGGAAGTGCTCAAGGATGTGCCGGATATTCATATTGTGGAGTTGACGGCCAAGGATGTGGTGCGTCATGAGCTGGTGCAGAAAATCGTGCGCGCTTATGATGCCTATGAGGCCAAGGGAGGAGAAAACGCATGAGTGGGGCTGGAGGGGCGAAAGTCGCCAAGGGAATGGAGCGATTGAAAGATTTTCTTCATTCGCCAAAGGCGCTTCGCCTTCTGATTTGCATTGTGGGCGTGGCTTTGCTGGCTGCAATTTTTGAAGTGGCCATTGTGCCTGTGCGCTATGATTTAAGGGTGGGCATGGTGCCCACGCATACCATTTCCGCCACCAAGGATGTGGTGGATGAGGGCAGCACGGAAAAGCGCAGGGCAGAGGCGGCTGCAGCCGTAACGCCCACGTATTACTACGCCGAAGGCGTTACCGAAACGGTGCTAGCGGATTTTGATCAGATCTTTGCGCAGCTTCGGGCTGTGCGCCAATATGGCGCTACCCTGCTTGATCAATCCCCCAACCGGGAATATTCCAAGGATGAATTGCAATATGCCCGGGATATGCTCACGGCTATTTCTCTTCGGGATTATCAGCTTATCGCGCTGCTGCATAGCACCCAGGAGGAATTGGAGGAAGCGTATTCCCTTTTATACAGCGCCCTTCAAAGCATCATGCAAGGCCGCGTGATCGAAGGGAAAACCAGTACCGCTATCGCCAGCGTAAGGCAGATTGTGGATTTCCGCATTTCCATTCCTCTGGGGCAGAATGTGGTGCCTGCGGTGCTGAACGCCTGTGTAAAGCCCAATATGCTCATCGACCAGGAGGCCACCGAAAAGGCGCGCCAGGCTGCCCGGGACGCCGTGGAGCCGGTGGTATATAAGCAGGGGCAGAATATCGTGGTGCGGGGCGAGGGGAGAATCACCAGCAATCAGCTGGCCATGCTTTCTACGCTGGGCCTGCTCAGCTCCGGCGATGTGGATATCACCATGTATCTGGGCGCCGCGCTGATGATGACCATCGTGCTTGGCAGCATGATTTTCCAATTGCACCGCCCCTATTATCATCTGTTTGATCATACCAAGCGGTTATTGCTTTTGTTTATTATCCTGGTGGTTACCCTGGGGCTGTGCGTGCTGGCGCGATTGATCAATATCTATCTGGCCCCCACCCTTCTTGGGGTGCTTTTGATCACGGCGCTGCTGGGCATGCGCCCGGCCATTATTTGCAATACGGCGCTTACCATTCTGGTGGCGACCCTGGCTGCCGGCAGCAGCGAAGCGTATACGGAAACCATGGTGATGATCATTTCCACCGGCATGCTCTCCGGCACCGTGGCGGCGTTGATTCTCAATAACCGGGTAACCAGGCTGCGGGTTCTTTTTTCCGGGCTGGCTGCCGTGGCCGTGGACTTTTTGATTTTCCTGGCCATGGGCCTGATGACGGCCAGCGAGCTATCCGGCAATTTGATCAATGGGGCGATTCGGGCAGGGGGCACCTTGATTTCCACCCTGCTGTGCATCGGCTTGCAGCCCTTATTGGAAACGGCCTTCAACCTGGCTACGCCTATGAAGCTGATGGAGCTTTCCAATCCCAATCAGCCTCTTTTGCGCCGGCTGCTTCTGGAAGCCCCCGGCACCTATCACCATTCCACCATTGTGGCCAGCCTGGCAGAAGCGGCGGCAGAGGCCATTGGCGCCAATCCGCTCCTTGCCCGGGTAGGCGGCTATTATCATGACGTGGGCAAGCTCAAGCGTCCCCTGTATTTTAAGGAAAATCAGATGGGCGATCGCAATGTGCACGATTACACCGATCCTTTGGTGTCTGCCGCCATCGTCACCTCCCATACCCAGGATGGCGTTACCCTGGCCAAGCAATATCGCCTGCCCCAGGAAGTATTGAATATCATTGGCGAGCATCATGGCAATACCCCGGTGATGTTTTTCTATCATAAGGCGCTGCAGCTGGCGGGGGGCAAGCCGGTGGATATCAACACCTTCCGCTATAGTGGCCGTCCTCCTAAGACGCGGGAGGGCGCGGTGGTGCTCCTTTGTGATACCATCGAAGCCGCCGTGCGCACTTTGAAAAATCCTACCCCCGAATCCATTGAAGAATTTATTTTGAAGCTGGTGCGGGGAAAATTGGAGGATGGTCAGCTCAGCGACAGTCCTCTGACCTTGCAGGATATTGACAAAATCTGCATGGCTGCTACCACTGTGCTTACCGGCGTATTCCACGAGCGGATTGAATACCCCGACGTGGATGAAATCAAGAAGCAGGAAGAGCCCAAGGAAGAAGCGCAAAAGGGAGAAGAGCAGGAAAAGAGCGAGGAAGCAGAGCAGCCCATGGTGGTTGCTCCTCCGGAAGCCCAGCCTATGCCGGTAATCGAAGTGGCCGCTCGAGCGCCCCTGAAGGTGGTTACCCCTGAAGCGCCTGCCGAACTGGTGGAAGTGGCGCCGCCGCCTGCGATTGAGCCTGTGGCGGTAGCGGATCTGGTGCGGGCGGAGCGGATGCCCCTTGAGGAAGAGGCCCAGGCGCAGCCAGAGAAAGAAAAGGAAGAAGAGAACGAATGAAGGCGAAAATCGAGCTGGAATGGGATGACGAAGTGATCCCGGGCGCAGAGGAAGATTTGCAAAGAATTGCTATTGAATGCGTGAAGGCAGAAGGAATCAAATCCTCTGTGTATGCTCAGCTGCGCATCACCGATGATGAATCCATCCGGGCAATCAACCGGGATTACCGCATGATCGATCGGGCAACGGACGTGCTTTCCTTTCCTGCCATTTCCTGTACCCCGGAAAAAACTTTGGGCCAGTGCCCCAAAAAGCTTTTAAGGGAGCGGGATGAAACGGGGGCGTGCTTCCTGGGGGATATTATCATCTCCCTGCCAAGGGCCCGGGAACAGGCCCAGGAATATGGCCACAGCCTGAAAAGAGAAATGGCCTATCTTACGGCCCATGCCCTTTTTCATCTCATGGGCTATGATCATATGAATGAGCAGGACAAGGAAAGGATGCGTGCCATGGAAGAAAAGGCGCTGGGCATGGCGGGGATTGCCCGGGTGACGGATGATGAATTGATCGCCCTGGCAGAAAAGGCTATGCAGTTTTCCTATTCTCCCTATTCCCATTTTAAGGTGGGTGCGGCGCTGCTGAGCAAGGATGGCCGGGTGTTTACCGGCTGCAATATTGAAAACGGCTCCTACGGCGCCACCAATTGCGCAGAGCGCACAGCTCTTTTTAAGGCCGTCAGCGAGGGCGTTACCGAGTTTACTGCCATTGCCATTACCGCTGAAAAATCCGCCCCCTGGCCCTGCGGTATCTGCCGCCAGGCGCTGAATGAATTTGCGCCGGATATCCGGGTGATCGTTTCCTGGGATGGAAATCGGGATGAAGCGATGCTTCCGGATCTTTTGCCCCACGGCTTTGGCCCCAAGCAGGGCACCTTGGATTTCCTTGGGAAGGAATAAAAAATGGGCAAAGTGGTCTATCATAAATTGGTGCGGGATCGGATCCCTGAAATTATTGAAGCTTCCGGAAAGAAATGCACCTGCCGCATCCTTTCGGACAGCGAATATCTGGAAATGCTGGATGAAAAGCTCAATGAAGAATTGGCCGAGTATCAGAAAAGTAAATCCTTGGAGGAATTGGCCGATCTGATGGAAGTGATCCATGCAGTGATCAGGGCCTGTGGAAGCACTTTTGAGGAAGTGGAAATAATCCGCCAGGAGAAAGCCAGGAAACGCGGCAGATTTGAAAAGAAGATTCTGCTGGAAGAAGTAAATGAAGGGGAGCAATAATGCTCCTCTTTTTCAATACATAAATCCAAGTAATCGTTGAATTTGAAACAATAAATTGATTATTGTAATTAGGGGGAAAAATGATATAGTAAAAATACACCAGGAAGAAAAGAATGGAGGAACATGCGATGCAGCTCAATTTAGGAAATAAAATTAGGGAACTTCGCCACAGGGACGGCAGAACACAGGAGGCGCTGGCGGAAGCGCTGGGGGTGACGAGCCAGGCAGTGTCCCGGTGGGAAAGCAACGGCGGCTATCCGGATATGGAAATGATGCCGGCTATTGCCAATTTCTTTGGCATTACCATGGATGAACTTTTTGGCTATCATCATGACAGGGATGAAAAAATTGCCGCAATTATCAGCCGGGTGGAGAGCTTTCATATCAAAAGCCGGGGAGACGACGGCTGGGTGGATGAATGCCTGGGGATTCTCAGGGAAGGTCTGGCCGAATTTCCCCAGAATGAAAAACTGCTGATCACCCTGGCAGATACCCTTTCCGAAGCCGGGTGGAGACGGCACCGTGAATGGCTGCGTTATGATGAAGCGGGCTATCTTCGGCATGATTATGATAAGCACAAGAAAAATGAATACTGGGTGGAAGCTATCAAGATTTGCGAGCATTTGGTGCAGGCTGCCCAGGAGCATATGATCGTTTCCCAGGCAATTGCCATTTTGGTATTGCTCTATCGGAATATGGGCGAAACAGAAAAGGCTGTTTTTTATGCCAATCGCATGCCTGAAATGAAATACAGTCGGGAAATGATGCTGGCTGCCGCCGCAGATGGAGAAGAGGAAGCCCGGTATATCGGCGATCTGCTTTTGAAAATGTCGGCGAAATTTGCGGAGCAGATGGTTTATGCATTGATGGCATATAAGCCCTATTTTGACAGCGATCTGCCCATGGAGAAGATCAAGGGCGTGATCAAAATTTTTGATTTGGTTTGTGAGGATGGGTATTTCGGCCCCTATCACGGGGAACTGATTAAGCTCTATCTCTATCTTTCCAGAGTGCAATGGGAACGGGGCGATCATGACGGCGCCTTCGTTTCTCTGGATCAGGCGCTGAAGCATGCCAAAGCGATGGAAGGCCTGATGGACGGCAAGGAGCATCGCTTTACGGCTGCACTCGTTTCTACGGTACAATACCAGATGAAAGCAGGCGGAGAAATCGCCCAATATCTGCCCCAGGATTGGCCCTTCTGGAGAATGCCGGAGTGCAAACAAGCGGCACAGGAAATCAAAGCAGATCCGCGCTGGGCGGAATGGGTGGAAAAAACGCAGAAATAAAAGAGCCGGGGAGCATAGCTCCCCGGTTATTCTTTGAGAATATATGCTATACCGTATTTTTCATAACCAATGGATTCAGCCAGCGCGATGGAGGCGGTATTGGTGATCCTGCATTCCCATTGAGGGCAGATGCCCCGTTCAATGAGGTGATGGGCCGCCAGGGCGGCTGTACATCGGGCATAGCCTTTCCGGCGGGCCTCAGGCAGGGTAAGGATGCCGGTATGCTGAACCCTATGCGCCAGATAGGGCATATCCGGGGCGTCGCAAACGGATACCAATTGGCCGTCCCGGACAAAGCCGGTAAAGTATTCCCGGGTCGTTTTTTCTTCAAAATATTCTCTTAGCCAGCTGGAGGGGCTGGCAGTGGGATGGGCTGTGCAGAAGAAGGCTTCATACAGCGGATAGTCTTCCTTCTTAAGAATCTGCGCGCTTCCGTATTCCCTCACGCATTCCTGGCGAAAGCTCATCAGCTGCACTTTTGTGATCGTAAAGGAAGCCTCCAGGCAGGTTAACACATCGGCCGTGTTTTTTCCCCGAAGCTTTTCAAAAAAGGCCGCATAGTGGGGAGCATAAGCAACAATGCATTTTTCATCCTTTACCAGCGCATAGATGGAGTATTTACATCCCAAGCCTTTCATGGGCTCATTGCGGGCATCGGTGCAGACCAAGGAAACACCAGGGGGAGCTTCGGATACATTCGTTCCAACGAAGCAGGAATAGAATTCATGGGTAAGCGCTGCTATTTGCTGCTCGGTTAATCTGGGCATTTTTATTCCTCCGCCCGGGTTCTTTTAGACGTCCGCATAGAGCAAGCCTTCCTGAAAGAGGGGAAGCTCTTTCGGGATGCTTCCGTTGGCAAACATGGCTGCGCCCCCAAAGGCATCTTCTCGGCAAAGGGAATTGACATACAGGGTATATGGGCAGCATCGTTTCGCCTGCTCTGCGTATTCCTTTTTGCCGCCGTTTTCCCATTCTTCCCGGGTCCAGGATACATAGACGGGCCAGAAGAGGATATCTTCCCCCAAGGCGAAACGCTCAGGAAAATCCCATACATCCCCGCATAGGGCGATTACACATTTTTTTCCGTGATAGTCAAATATATCAACGATTTCCCCCTCTTGATAGTGCAGATCGGTTCTGGAATATTCTTTCCAGCCTTTGGAAATACGGCGATAGTTCCGGAGGAGTTCTCCGTTTGCAATCAGCGCACAGGAGGAATACAGGCGGTCTCCGTCCAGTTCATTATACCCGAACAGCACATCGATCCCGATTTTAGTTGACCATGCCTTGATTTTTGCAAATTCTTCCGATTCAGTGGACAAGGCTGTCTTTCGATCCTTTTCAAACTGCCAGGAGAGCGCATTGAATCCTTGCAGAAAGGCTTCTCCAAAGCATACCAGGCAAGCGCCGTTTGCTTTTGCTTCCTGCATATATTTTTCCATTTGCGAAAGATTGAAAGGAATATCCCGGTCGATGATCAGGGCCGAAGCCAGGGCAATTTTCATTCGGTCTCACCTGCTTTCATTTTTCAGATAATATAATCGCTGATGCAGTCGTACCAGTGGACATAGGTTTCGCCATTGATCAGCAGGCGCTCATTATCTGGGAGCATTTCCGTCCAGGGCTTCTGGTAGCGATGGGCGGCCCAGTTGTTGTGGTTAAAGCGCCGCCAGAGGATGGTGCGGCCGTTTTGATCCAGGAACTGTTCGGAGGCAATGGAATCATTGAAGGTTTCAATATCCATCACGCATACGGTATCATAGCTTTTTCCATTGATGGTCACGGTATAGCGGCCCACGATATCCAGGTTTTCCGCCTTCTTGGGGCCGGTGATCACGTTGCCTTCGCGATGGAGGATACCCTTGGGGGACATATGGATTTCGGTGCCGCAGTTGTCCGGGCCAAAGCCCCAGTTATTCATGAAGGGCTCTCCGTCCAGGAAGGTATAGCATTTGCGCACGCCGTTTTCCATGTGGCTTTCCGCCAGATAGCGGCAGTGGGTATCGGTGAGCTGGGCGATGAAGCGGCGTTCGATTTCCTTGATGCTGCCGGTGCGGTAGTAATTTTCGGCGTCATATTGGATGGCTTTGAATTCCACCCCTTCGATACCATGCACCTCTGCTTTGCCCACCACTTCCATTTCGGTATATTCAGTGCGCTTCTTGGAAGCAAAATCATACAGGCCCCAGGAGAGCTTTTCGCCCAGTTTCGGGACGATCATCCAACCCAGCAGCTCTTCCCATTTTACCGAGAAGGGAGGAAGATCGGATTTTTCGATGGTGTATGCGGGCAGCTTTTCGGGAAGTTTGGTCATAGAATCGTCTCCTTTTTCATGATTCAGATAGGGATAATGCTGCTGGAACTGCTGCTTGGCCGTGTGCAGGCGGCTTTTCACCGTACCCGGGGGAATGCCCAAGCGATTGGCGATCTCCGCCTGGGGCAGCTCCTTCCAATAGGCCAGATACAAAATCTGCTTTTCCTTATCCCCTAATTTTTCCAGGGTATCCTGCACGGTGTCTGATACCGTCACGCCCTGTCGGCCATAAGTGAGGGATTTTTCCGAGAGAGAATCCAGAGGAATATCCATGCGCCTGGCCTTTTCCCGGAAATAATCGTGGCATTTATTCCGTGCAATGCCAATCAGCCAGAATTGAAAGGCGGACGGATCCCGAAGCTGAGGAAATTTTTGATGCGCCGTGAGAAAAATTTCCTGGAGCACATCCTCTGCATCGGCGCGGTTGGGCAAGCGGAATTTTACATACCTTTCCACGCCCAGCGCATGCGTCGCCAAAAGGCTCTCAAAGCGTTCCAAAGCATCACCTTCCTTCTGTATCTTTCTGAAAGCAGCGTATATGCTGCCAAAAGGTTTTCATAGTGATCCAGAACATCACCCTCTTTTTAAGTGGTTGCAGGGGAGCGTAGGCAATCAGGTAGGCTCCCATAAGAGAGAAAACAAGGGAAAGAAAAGGAAAGATATGCAGGAAGCATTCCATCTGCATGCCGCTTCCTCCTTTTCATGATCGATTGAAACCGGTTTCACTTAAAAAGACGGAATTTTGACGGGAAAGGTTCATTTGAAGCGAAAAATTATTTTTTATTACGGTATCGGCTGGGTGGGTTGCCGATTCGGGCGGTGAATTCCTTGGTGAAGCGGTTCAGGCTGGAAAAGCCTACGGAAAGGGCGATCTCCGTAATGGAAAGATCGGAGGATAAAAGCAGCTCCAGGGCCTTTTGAATCCGGCGGTTGATGAGATATTGATGCATGGTTTGGCCGGTATGATGAAGGAATAGGCGGTTTAAGTAATTGGGATGATAATTGACAGCCTGGGCCAGCTGCTGATTGGTAAGGGACTCAGCAAAATGTGTACCGATCCATTGCAGCACCGCTTCTACGGCATCCGGATGCCGGGGAAGATCGGAGAGCTGAATCCGGGCCAGCTGGGTGAGCAGAGAATGAAAGAGGGCGCTTAGGCGGCTGTGCATGAATAGGCGCTGATCCAGAAATTCTTTCTCCATTTCCTGAAGCACGGGAACCAGCGTATGCATCTTTGAAAAGAATAAGGGACGATCAAAGAAAGGGGCATTTTCCATGGGGGGCGCTTCAAAAATAAGGGGATGCATTTCGGGAGAGGAAGGAGGAAGAGGTTGGGAAATTTTTGCATTTTCCCAGGTGAAATCAAAATTGATGCTGTAAAATTGCACAGGCTCCTGGGGCAGCACGGGAAAGCAATAGGGGAATCCTGCGGGAATATACACGCAATCCCCCGGACACAGCGTGATTTCGTGCTCCAGAATAAGCTGCATTTTTCCTGATTGCACCAGCAAAAGCCGGCAATCCCTGGCGACAGTAAGGCTGGCTACGTTGGCAGCGCTAAGGGCTATGGTACGGGCAAAGCGAACAAAGGGGCGAATATCTTCAAATTGCATAGATGCACCTCTTAAAATCTTTATTTTCGCCAAATTTCAATCTTTTTTCAGTCTGTATTATAAATGCTTCCCATGCTAAAATCAAGATACGGAAAAAGAAAGAGGAGGGATGGAAGCATGGCATATGCGATCATCACCTATTCGGATGGAACAAATGAATCGGTTGCGCTGGAAGAAAGAAAAACATTGGATGGCTTTTCGGTGAGCCTTTCACGAGAAATGATCAAAAAGCCCGCCGAGTATGTGGATTTCATGCCGGATTATGCGCCTGCCTATGAAGGAGAAGAGGGATATTTTGTATTCAATAATCGCATGGTACATTTTATGGGCCATGAGGATGCCAAGCTGGATACAGGCTACCTGATCATGCCCTTCTTTGGAGTGAAAACGCCCCGCATCTGCTATGCTGCTATTTTTACCGGGCTTTGGGAGCAGCATACGGTGATCATTGAAAGAAAAAATGGCGTGTATACGGCCCATTCCCGGTTCAATCTGGAGGGCCAGGAGGCGCCTTCTGATATGCAGGTGGATTTCCATATGCTGTTAGGCGATCAGGCCGATTACAGCGGCATGGCGGCCGTTTATCGGGCCTATCAATTGAACCGCGGCGCCTGCACTAAAATTCGGGATAAAATGAACGAGCATTTGGCGTATCTTCTGGACGCTCCCGAAGTGCGGGTGCGCCTGGGCTGGAAGCCTGCGCCGCCTCTCGTATTGGAGCAGACCAGGGAAAACGAGCCGCCCATGCACGTGGCCGTGGATTTTGGCCGGATGGAAGCGCTTCTGGACGCCTGCAAGAAGGCAGGGGTGGACAAGGCGGAATTCTGCCTGGTGGGCTGGAATGTATCCGGGCATGATGGCCGCTGGCCTGAGGCCTTCCCGGTGGATGAACGATTGGGTGGGGAAGAAAGACTGAAAAAGCTGATTCAAAAGGCCAAGGATATGGGCTATAAAATGGTGTGCCATACCAATGCTACAGATTGCTACAGCATTGCGGATTGCTGGCATGAAGAATTGCCCATCCGCGCACGGGATGGAAGCATGGCCACCCATTCCGCATATAGCGGCGGCACCATGTATGATATGTGTCCCAAGAGCAGTGAAGAAATCTCCGTGGAAACGCTGAAACGCGTGAGGAAATTGGGCTTTGAAGGGCTGCATTATATTGATGTCATTTCTACCATCGCCCCACGCCGCTGCTTTTCTTCCATACATCCCTGCACCCAGGCAGAATATATTGCCGCAATGAGGCGGTTGGCGAAGAAATCCAAGGAACTATTCGGTGGCTTCCAGTCCGAGGGCTGTTATGATTATTTGGGAGATGACCTGGATATGGGCCTGTATGCGGATTTTCATATGACGGATTCCAAGCTGCCCCTGGTGGATGATAACGTGCCCATGTGGCAAATGGTGTATCACGATGTTATGCTGCATAACCCTGGCACGCTGACGGTGAACTATCCCTGTAAGGATTGGATGAGCCGCCTGAAATTTTTTGAATACGGCGGGCATCCTTCCATTTACATTCATTCAAAGTTTCTGAAAGGGAATTATTGGATGGGAAATGAGGATTATACCGCCGAATCGCCGGAGGCTATGGAAAGAAGCGCCCAGGGCATTTTCAAAGCATTGGAAGATTATCGCCTGGTAAAGCCGCTTCAGCTTCAGGCTATGATGCGCCATGAGCGGAAGGGGAATCTTGCTATCGTCACGTATGAACAGGGCGATCAGCTGGTGTGCAATTACGGGGAGGCAGCCATTGATTATCGCGGCGCATCTGTTCCGCCCCATGACTTCGTAATTATATAATCAAAAAAGGACGCTGATGCGTCCTTCTTTAAATGATTGATTACAGGCTGAGCATGATGATGCTGGCGATGGCCATAAGAATGCCAAGCAATTGCATCTTGGATAGTTTTTCCTTAAAGAGAATGCAGGAATAAATTACCGACAGCATCAGCACGCCGCCGTTATCGATGGTATAGAGAATGGTGGCATCCACCAAAGTAAGGATGTAAACCAGCATGTGCACGGCGGTGGTAGCGCATACACAGCAGATGATGAGATAGCGAAAGGGTTTTTTCGGAATCTTGAAGCCCTGCACCAGCGCCTTGCGATCCTTGAAAAGCTGGAGAATGGCATACATCACCGCCATGCCCAGATAGGAAAGGATGATCATTTCGTTTCGCTGGGCGCCGTTCATTTGCTGCTGCTGCAGGTTCATGAGGATAGAATAAATGCCGTTGCTGAAAAAGAGCGCCGCGCACCAGAAGAGAAATTTCTTGGAACTGCCCTTGAGGGAAAGGCCCTTTAAATTGATGAGCACAAACGAAATGAGCATCAGCACAATGGCGATCAATTGCATGGCGCTGAGGGATTCCCCCTGAAACACCACGCCAAAGACCAACTGCAGCACAATGGCGCCAAAGAGCATGCAGATCATCTGGAAGGAATAGGAGCCTGTGCGGCTGGCCTGAATCATGGCGGTATTATAAATCAGCAGCATCACGGCATTTGAAAGGCCGCAGATCCACGTGATGGGAGAAGGGGAAAACTGAAAGCCGGAAATGATCAGGGTAACCAGGCCGGCAAAGCCGCCAAAGAAAATGGAAAACACAGTGGAGGTGAGAGCGGGGCTGCCGCTGTTATACTTTTCAGAAAACAGCTTGCAAAACAGGGATTGGAAGGAATAAAGGACCACCATGATCGTAACCAGCAGCGCAGTCATAACCATTACCTCGTTTCAAAATTTCTCTTTCATTATATGATAAGAAAAGCATTTGTCAATCCAGGAAATTTGATTTGGGGGATGAAAAACAAAAGAGAATATGATATAATTGTTCCGTTGCAGCATACCAGGGAAAAATGCCTGCAAGATCATGAGAAAGGAAATAAAAATCAACATGGTAAAAGAATTTCACTCCGGTTTTGCCACCATCGTTGGCCGCCCCAACGTGGGCAAATCCACTTTGCTCAACACCCTCATTGGCGAAAAGGTGGCCATCACCTCCAGCCGTCCCCAAACCACCCGCAATCGTATGATGGGCGTAATGGGCGGCGAAAACTGCCAGATCGTGTTTGTGGATACGCCCGGTATTCATAAGCCCCGCACGAAGCTGGGGGAATTTATGGTACAGAGCATTGAAGAGGCCATGGAGGGCATTGACGCTCTGGTGGTGCTGGTGGACGTGACCGCCATTGGCCCCCATGACCGGGCGATCGTGGCCGATATGAGCCGGAAAAAGGTATATAAGGTGCTGGTGCTCAATAAGATCGATATGAAGGAGCCCAAGGATCTGCTTGCCATTATCGATTCTTTCAAGGATGCCGGCTACGATGCCATCCTGCCCGTCAGCGCCCGCACTGGGGATGGGGTGGATAAGCTCAAGGAGCAATTAGCCGCCCATCTGCCCGTGGGCCCCAAGTATTTCCCAGATGATATGCTCACCGATCAGCCCGAAAGGGATATTTGCGCGGAGCTCATCCGGGAAAAGGCTCTGCGCAATCTACGGGATGAGGTGCCCCATGGCATTGGCGTGGAAATGATGGCCATGAAAAAGGAAAATGATCATTTCATGGAAATTGATGCCACCATCTATTGCGAGCGGGATTCTCATAAGGGCATCATCATCGGCAAGAAGGGCGCTATGCTACAAAAGATCGGCGGCGAGGCCCGGAAGGATATCGAAAATCTGCTGGGGATGCATGTGAACCTACAGCTGTGGGTGAAGGTGCGGCCCGGCTGGCGGGATTCTGCCGAGGATCTGAAAACCCTGGGCTATGTGCAAAATCGCTGAGCCATGAAAAAATCGATTGCGCTGCTGTGCATCCATGGCATTATGGGCTCGCCGCGGCAATTTGATCCCTTGAAAGCTGCATTGAGCGACGTATGCGAAGTGATCGCTCCTTGGCTGCCAGGCCATGGGGGAGATGCCCGGGATTTTGCCAGGAGCAGCATGCAGGAATGGGAAGGGGCGGTCAGGCAGGCGGCGCAAGCCGTTTTTGCCCAGTATGATCGGGTGTATTTCCTCGGTCATTCCATGGGTGCCCTGCTGCTGACGGAATATTGCCTGAATATGCACCGGGCAAAGGGGCTGATTCTGGTGGCGATGCCCCTGCGGTTTCGATATATGCCCCATGCTTTGCAAAATTGCCTGAAAGTTACCTTTACCTCTGCGCCATGCTTGGCCAGGGAAATGTGCGGCGTGCGCCCTCGGCCGCTGACGGCGTGCATTGGATGGATTCCGAGATATTTGGAGCTATTTCGGAAAGCGAAAGACGTGAAAAAGCGGATGGCGCAGCTTTCCACACCTGCTTTCTGCTTCTTTTTTGAAAGGGACGAGCTTTGCTCGCCGCGCTCCATTCATTCGCTGCCTGCCGGTGTAAAATGGCAATTGCTTTCAGGATCGTGGCATTCGGAATGGTCTGAGGAAACATATCGGCGCATTGCCGGCGCAGTGCGCTGGGGAATAGAAAGGGGATATTTCCATGATTTATGATAAGCTGAAGAATTGCATGCAGTATGCGGGCATTTCTCCCTATTTTGCCAAGGCGTTCGCTTTCATGCTGGAAAACGATTTGGAAAAGCTGCCCGTGGGCAAGTATGAAATTGACGGCGCCAACGCCTATCTCATGGTGCAGGAATTGAACCTGAAAGATTGGGAAGAGGGCGTATGGGAAGGCCACCGCAACTATGCCGATATTCAGATGGCCATGAACGGCGGAGAAATTCTGGGCGTGCGCTCCACGGAGGGAATCCAGGTGAGCCAGCCCTACAACCCTGAAAAGGACGTGGAATTTTTCGATCAAAAAGCCGAGGGCAGTATCCTGCCCCTGGAAAAGGGCGATTTCGCCGTGCTTTTCCCCCAGGATCTGCACCGCCCTGGCATTCGCAAGCCCGGCGGCGCGATTCCTACCCGCCGCATTGTGGTGAAGGTAAGGGTATAACGCAGAACAGGCAGGGGGCTTCTCGCCCCCTGTACCTCTCGCCAGAGGACATCGTCCTCTGGACACCGGCATGCGATGGAGCAAACTTAAAAAGCTCTGGTTTTTCCGCAAGAAGCTTGAGGAAACGGAAAAGCAACTTCACGGTCACAATGAAAACGAGAAAACGCCGAGAGAGAAAGTGATGAACTTTCTCCTTCGGCGTTTCTTCTCGTTTTTTCGGATGCAAAGCATCCGGAGGAAGGATCAAGGGACAATGTCCCTTGTGGGGTGAAGGGGCGAAGCCCCCATCGTTCCCTGCATATCATTCCAGAATCAAATCCATGCCGTTAGGCGCCATGGTATATTTGCTGTCGGCGGTGCCTTCACCCTGCTGGCCGAATTTGCTGATGCCGGCGGAGAGCACGGTGCCGTCCTTCAGCATGGCGATGCAAAAGAGGCTACCGCCCTGTACCAGCACCACGTCCTTATCCCAGCACATGCCGGGGAGCACGCCCTCCGTGGAAGAGGAGCGAAAGCCCAGGCCCAATTGGCCGTAGCTATTATTCCCCCAGGACCAGAGAGAGCCATCCTCCAGAATGGCGTAGGTTTGGGAGGAGTAGGCGGCTACATAGGTGACCTTGCCGGGGAGGGGCACGGCCTGGGGAGTGGAAGTGGATTTCTTTTTCGTTTCATAGCCCAGCTGATACATATCATTGTGGCCCCAGGTCCAAAGAGTGCCCTCTGTATCCAGAATCACCACGCTGGCTCCGCAACCGTCAATATAGGCAATATCAATATCCCCGGTATCGATTTTCACAGGGGTTTTCTGGTTTTCGGTGGTATTGGGGAGCAGGGTATGGTGCTCGTTATCCCCCCAGCCCCAAAGCTGGCCGTTCGCATCCAGCGCCAGGGAGAATTTTCCGCCGCAGGCGATTTGCACGATGTTTTGAAGGGGTAGCTTATAGGGCTCCTGGATCTTCTTGGTTTTTCCGTTGCCCACCTGGCCTTGACTGTTCCTACCCCAGGCGTACACTTCGCCATTTTCCGTCAGGATCATCACATGCCCAAACCCGGTGGCCATCGCTACGGGAGCTTCCGGCAGCTTGGTGGTCACGTGGGTGGTGTAAGTGCCTTCTTTTTTGGTAAGGGGGAGATAGGAATTATTGCCCACCCCCCACACGGAGCCATCTTCCATCCACATGAAGCTATAATCGGAGGCAGTAACAACATCTTTCAGTTGCGATAGATTGATATCTGCATTCTTGGTTTTAAAATCCGCCACTTTGAAAGTTTGCTTGGTATTGCCTTTGCCCAGTTGACCGAACTGATTATCCCCCCACACCCGGAGATTGCCTTCCGTATCACGGGCATAGGCAAAGCTGCCGCCAATGGCCAGGAGCACATTTTTTCCGTCCTCGCATTCATAAATCACGGCAGAAGCAGAGGAGCAAAGCAGGCAAAGAAGCAAAGAAAGAGAGAGAATTCGTTTGATCATGGACGGCTATCCTCCTTATGGATACGGCGGCCAATCAGGCCGGTCATCAGCACCAGCACCAGCGCCCAGCCGGCATATACCAAAGCGGGGGGCCAGGCGGTGATTTTATCCAGGGCATAGATGGCCAGAATGCATAGCCCCACCCCCAGCAGGGTAAGCGCCAACTCCAGGCTGAAAACGCCGACACTCAGGCCCTGCTTCTTCCCCCGGATCAGGGAAAGCAGCATCACGGAAAACAGCATCACAGCCAGGCCGATATGGGTGACCCGGGCGAAGATGAAGATGTAGAGCACGTCATCCCAGCGGAATGCTTCCGGAAGAATTTGGCTGATGGAAAACAACAGCGCGGTATAGAGCGCAAGGGTTCCGGGCTTTTTCATGCGGCAGCGCATAAAAAGCAGAAAAACGGCGATGAGAAGCGCCAGCATTCCTTCGATAAAACAAACGGAGAGCATGGCTTCTCCCCAATCATTGATGATGGCAAAGGGGAAAACGGCGAAGGGGGATTCCTCCATGGGAATGCCGTATCCGTTTCCGCTGAGGGGCTCAATCAAGCGCATGAAAGCAAAGAAGAAAAGCGCGGGCAGGGCAGCATGATCCAGGATGCGGGCAGGGCTGCATTGGGTGAACAGGCGAAGCATCGGCGCAGCCAGGATGGCGCCCAGCACTACCCCTACCACACTTACGCTGCCGGCGGAGGGATCAAAGAAGGGGGAGAGGCCCAAGGGCTCCCCCATTTCATCGTAGAAAAGGGTGTCCATCCGCACCAGGCAGAAGACGAGCCGGCCAAGCAGCAGCCCAAGCACACAGGAAAGCATGGCATACAGCCCGGATGCCTTGCGGGAAAGATGGAATTTGGGGGCAAAAAAGATCATCAGTCCGGCAAAAAAAGCGAATCCGATTCCTGCCAGCAGGACATACAGGGTCATTTCCATTCCCAGGAAAGAGAGCATAGGAAGTTCTGTCATATTATTTCACCAGCGTTGCAAAGTAGATGATATCGCCCAGAAAGCGCTCGATTTCGGGGCAATTGTATTTCACATAGCTCAGCTTTCCAGTCTTGGCATTCATGGCCTTGAATACCAAGGTGGCGCTGTTTCCGCCGTCCAGGTTATAGGCCAATTGGCAGCCATTTTCGCTCAGATCCTTGCCCAGCATTTCGCAAAGGGAGGCAAATTCAAAGATGGTCATGCCTTTATTATTCTTTGTCTGGCTGCTGTTGCAGGTGACCAGCATGTATTCCAGCGGGCCCAGCTGCGCAATGGCAGAGCGCTGGGCACTATTCTGGGAGCCGATGGATTTATTCAAATATTCTTCATCAATCAGGGAAGCGCCGTCCTTCACCAGCACGGGGCCAAAGCAGAATACCTGATACATGTTTTGCTGATTTTCTTCGTAATAGGCTTGATATTCTTCCTTGGTGCACAGGGGAAGATAGGAAAAATCGCCGTTCATATCAATGACCAAAAGATCAGACATGCCTTCCGAAATGTTGCGCACCTGCTTGCCCTGGCGCAGCACCACCTTCACCATATCCGTCTTGGTGTAAAAATCCCCATTGAGGGCCACCACGGCATTCACCTTATTGGCCACCAACCGGCCCTTGAAATTGGCCTCGGACGCCCGGGCCACAAAGCTGGCCTTGGGGGAATTATAAATGGCGGCAGGCGCGGTGCGCAGCTGAGAGGGATGGGATATTTTCACATGGGCATACACATAATCCGTATCCGCATAGCGCCCTTCATAAATTTTTACAGAAATGGATTCATCCTGATATTCCGTATCGGAAAGATAATTTTCATCCTTGGGTTTGGGGCCGGAAGATACTTGATCCATGGGGAGGGGCTCCAGTTCCGCGGCAAACGCAGGAATACAGGAAAGGGCCAAAACCAGCGCCAAAAGGAGGGAAATAAAGCATTTTTTACGCATGGCAGGATCGTCTCCTTTTTTTCAGAAAATTCCGTTTATTGCCTGTTCAGCATACCATATATGAAGCGAAAAATCAAGATTCATCCATGCTCGCATATGATCGTTTATGCGAAAATATCAAGCCATTACCCAGCGTTGACTTCCCAAAGATCGTGTGATACAATGCAAGCAAAAAAAGGACACAGGAGGGAAGAGCATGCTGCTTTCTGCTACGACGGAGATGCATTGGCGCAGGCCTGGGAAGCGCCCGTATGATATGGCCACGGAATCAGTGGATTTTCTTGCGAAAATGGGTATTAAGGGGCTGGATGTGAGCTTTTGCGCCTGCATTTATAAAGGGGACGCCCGGGAAACCATTGTGGACGGCGACAATTGGAAGGAAAAACTGGATGTGCTGATCGACAGCTGCCGGAAGAATGATATGAAAATTACTTCTACGCATTTGCCTTATAGTATCAATTATTTGATGTATGAGGAAGAAGACTATGCGGAAAACTATGCCATGATGGTGCGCACGCTTCAGGCGTCTGAATATATCGGCTCGCCCTGGGCTGTGGTGCATTTCAGGGGAGAGGGCGTATCCGATACTTTCTTCAAACAATTGATGGAGGATGCCGGTGTGAAGCATACGGGTCTGGCCCTTGAAACCACCCCCCGGTATTCCCTGGAATCCCTGATTGCCGTGCATGATCGGCTGAAGGAGCAAGGCTATCCTGTGGGCATTTGCTTTGACAGCGGCCATTGCAATATCAAGCGGGAGCATTATCAGTATGAAATGCTCCAGGCCATGGAAATGCTGGGTGAACGCATCAAAGTATTGCATCTGCACGATAACCGTGGCGACCGGGACGCGCATCAAATGCCCTACGAAGGCAATATTCCTTGGGAAGATGCCATGCGGATGCTGAAAAAAATAGGCTACCGTGGGGCATTCAATTATGAAATATCCAATTCGCACGTGCCCGAATGGCTCCGGGAAGATCAGGCCCGGTATTATGTAAAAATCGCCCGGAATTTGATTTCTGTATTTGAAAATGCATAAAAAGCAAAGCGAAGGAACATGTCCTTCGCCCAGTTTGTCGAAAAAGTTTTTTCGACAAACTGCGAATGGAAGTCAGCTAAAGCAGTCTTCCATTCGATCCATCACATTTACTGCAAAAATGGCTTTCCAGCCCTGTGAAAAAGGGATGGAAAGCCTATTTTTGCGGCCGTAAATT
>SVGW01000101.1 GCA_015056125.1 Clostridiales bacterium
TCAATCCCTCTGCGCCGCCCAAGGTGGGGCTTACGTCCAGGTCGGGGTAATTATTGTCGTGCCCGGTATGATACCAACCAAACAGCCCCAGCATATCACAGCCATGAGCCTGGGCATGCTCATACAATTCCGGCAGGGTCTCGTAGGGCCACATTTCGTCGCCGTACTGCTGCTTGTTGATCACCAGGAAGTAGCCGTTCATTTTCTTCATCCAGTCCTGCACTTCCACATGCTTGCGCCAGGTGGAGGCCCAGGCGGCGTATTCATCCGCGCCTTCCCTCCAGGAGCCTTCATACAGTCGGGATACCGCCTTGGGTACTTCCCAGGTTTCTCCGGGCTTTACGAAGCACATTTTTGTCATTTCCAGCGTAACGCCCCCCGTCTTGGCGCCCTTCGCCCGGAAAGAAGCAGCGTAGAGCATGGGGTCGTAGCTGGCAAAATACAGATTCTGCCGGCCGCCTGTGAGCATAATCCAGCTCATGGAAAGAGGGCCGGGGTAATTGGCGGAAATTTCATGAAGCGCTTCCCGGTTCGTCATGCCCTGAAGCACCTTTTCCACGTCCACAATTTTTTGCCCCAGATTGTTAGGCCAGAAAAGATCCATTTTCCCGCCGTCCAGGGTCTTCACAGCGCCCACGCAGGGATAGAAAATCTCGGCCACGGTGGATTGGCTTTCATTGGCAATGGAGGCGTCAAAGCACACATGATCCTGCTCAAGAGAAAGCCGCATTTCCACCGCCACTTTGGCAGTGCCCATCCGAGTGGTCACTTCGCTGACCTTTACCACGATCTTATCGCCATCAAGCTTCACATCATATTTCTGATTTTCGCCGAAGGCCATGTCTTCATAGTTCATGCCGGTGTGCAGCGTCATGCGGAACAGCGGCTTGGGATCCACGATCACATTGCCATTGCCCGTTTTCAGATTTTCAAGCTGAGCAATGCAGCCCTGTTCATTCACGGCAAGATGCAGATATTCATTGCAAAGAGACACCATCGCATATTTCTCCTTTTTCATTCAGATTCAGTTACTGATCCAAAAAGGTTTTTACTTTTTCTCCATTTCGATAATGACGACTTCATTGGGATTCATCTTTTCGGGCATACCCTCGCCCCTTCTTTCGATGCCCGCATAGCGCACGGCCTTGAGGCCGGGGGTGGTAAAGCGGATCGGCTGGGCCACATCCCTGTCGTTCCATACGGCAATCGCTTCACGCCCATCCTGCGCCACATAGCGCATGGCGATCATCAGGGGGTCGTCATTGAGAATTCCCGTGTCCGCCCGGAAGGTGCCCAGCAGCAGATAATCTTCAAATTCCCTGCGCAGATCGGCCACGGCCTTGGCATATTTGCGCTTTTCCGGCTCCGCATCCCGGCGAATATCATTTTGATCGATAATATAGCGGATTTCCAGTTCAAATTTGAATCCATACGCAAATGCATAATTGACCATCCGCTCAGCGATAAAAGGCTGCGTGTTGCGCACAGTACACATGGTTTCAGGGAAGGTATAGCGATACAACTGCGGGAAGGAGCAGCCCCGACGATCCAGCCGCCTTTGCTGGCCGGAACTGGGCAGAGTGGTCTTGGTCGAATCGATTAAGACCGCAGCGGTGGAATCCTGCACCATGCTTTCACGCGAGGAGGGGAACACATCGATACCGTGGCAGCAATCCAGGAACTGAGCGTAAGCATCCGTGGTATGCTCGGACATAAAGGCAAAATTTTCATGCGCCGCCACCCGCTCCCGAATGCGCTTGAACATCTGAAACCGTCCCTGGGTATAGGACAGGGAGGGCTTGTTATGCAGATGGTTGTGCTTTTCATTGAAGCAGGGATTGGGGGGCAAACCGCCCACCTGATCATAGAGAGCGCCGTCGGCACCGAAGGAAGCCACCCAGTCAATTCGATCCGCCATCATATCATGCCAGCCTTCGCAGGAGGGGCACACGGTGGAAAATACGCGACGGGAAAAATTTCGCCCAAAATCGCTGGAGCAGGCCTTGGGATAGAATTCATAATAGGGGTTGTTATAGATGGTGCGGCCTTCCATTTCCTTGCCCTTTTCCTGATAGAATGGGCTGTTCACATCGATCAAATGGCCCTGATAATAAAGGGTCACATGGCCGCCCTTGTCCTGCACATCCTTGATGCCCTTTTTCAATCCTTCCGCGCCGCCCATGGTGGGGCTCACTTCCAGGTCGGGATAGAGATTATCATGGCCCGTATGATACCACCCAAAGAGTCCCAGGGTATCAAAGCCATGGGCCTGGGCATACTCATACAGTTCAGGCAGCGTTTCATAGGGCCACATTTCGTCCCCGTACTGCTGCTTATTGATCACCAGGAAGTAGCCGTTCATCTTCTTCATCCACTCCTGGGCTTCAATCGGCTTGCGCCAGGTCTTGGCCCAGGCGGCGTACTCATCCGCCCCCTCATGCCAAGCGCCCTCATACAGACGGATAACGGCCTTGGGCGCTTCCCAGGTTTCCCCAGGCTTCACAAAGCACATCTTATCCAGTTCCAGCGTCACGCCGCTTTTCCCATTGCTCCTGGCACGAAAATTGGTGGCATAATGCAATTCATCATAGCTGGCATAATACAGGCACTGCTTGCCGCTGCACAGCATGGACCAGCTCATGGAAAGATTGGCCGGATATGGAGCGGTGATCTGCTGCTTCAAGGAAGGCTCGTCAATCTGATCCAGCATAGCGCCCACATTGAGAATCTTTCTGCCCAATTCGGCTGGCCAGAGCAGATCCATCCGCCCGCCATCCAGAGTATTCACAGCGCCCACGCAGGGGTAATACAGCTCCGCCGCAGTGGACTCGCTCTCATTGTTGATGGCAGCATCAAAGCGGATATGATCCCCTTCCAAAGCAATCTGCATATCCACAGCCACCTTGGCAACGCCCATCCGGGTTTTCAATTCACGGACCCGAATCCGAATAACGCCATCCTCCACGGAAACCTGATAGCTTTGATCTTCCCCAAAGGCCATGTCTTCAATATTCCGGCCGGTGTGAAGGGTCATGCGGAACAGAGGCTGGGGATCGGCAATCACATTGCCTTTTCCCGTTTTCAGGTTTTCAAGATGGGTAATGCATCCCTGATCATTTACCGAGAGACGCAGCCATTCATTTTGCAATGCAGTCATCTGTATTCACTCCTTTTTATTACCAGGACGGATCCAGATATTCGATAGGTTCGTTGTAAGGCTCCAGTTCTCCGGTCATCAGGCCGTAGATCCGCTCGCTGCTTTCCGTAATAGCTTTCACCATATGGGGATAGGGCAAATTGGTGCAGTCGATGAGGCCATGGGCCATGTGCTCGCCGTCAAAGCGGCCCATAAGGGTCTGGTTATTATATTCAAAGTAGTGGGCGCCCACCATATCCGGATCGCTGGCCACGGTTTCAATATAGCGGCGATAGGCCTTGCCCCGCTCTTCCTGGGTTTTGGCGGAGAGCAGCGCAGTGCGAAGCAGGCCGTTATCCGGCGCGCCAAAGTGCCATTCGCCGATGAGCATAGGCTTGCCGGAAGCGCGGGCCTGCTCAATCTTTTCTTCGGGTACCCGGCTGTAGCAGTTGAAGGAGAAGATATCAAAGGCCTTGCAGCTCTGAAGAATTTTTTCATTCACCGTGGCATAGCGAAGGCCCATGCACAAATGATTGGGGGCCACTTTCTTGCAGGCCGTCAGGGGAATCTTGCCAAAGGCATCGATGAGAATCTGCTCGTATTCGGCCAGGTCATCCATGCCCTGCTTGGATAGTACGGTGGTTCTGGGTATGGGCTCCAGCAGCCTTTCAAAGCAGCAAATTTCAACGCCCCAGGCCTTAGAAAGCGCTTCCGCAGTGCCGTAGCGCTCCCTGAGCCAATTCATCATATGGGCGCGGCTCTTTAAGGGCTCGTTCTTTACCAGCAATTCCCATGCGATATTCACATCCACCTGGAACATCCATTCCGGCTCATTATGCATGAAATAACCCAGCAGATAGGGGTCCTCCGCCATTGGCTTCAATTCATTATTGGCAAAGGTTTCGCTGTTCTTTTCATATTCATCGGCAAATACATCGGGGAAATCCCGGAAGATGAAATGCTCGGTGACGGGGAAGCGCTTCAAAGTGACCGCATAGGGCAGCTTGGAAATGCGCAGGAAATCCTCCAGGCGCTCATCGATAAAGTTCACGATGCCAACGCCGGTGGTGTTCATGCCCCAATCATGGAAGCGGCGGGCAGCAATGGCGCGCCAGGCTTCCCACCAGTTTTCGCCAAACACCCTGATCATATTGCCCCTGGCAGGGTTATACATCCAATCATCGCTGCGCTCGGTTTCCCCGTGGCGCTTTACATATTCTGCGATGTAGCGAGGATGGGTAAAAGCATTCTTATAGAGGGGATCTTCGGGGCTGGGCGCCCAGGAATAAAAATCCTCCATGCCGGTGAACCAGCCAAATTCGCCCATACGGGTGCCATAGCACAGGCCGTGGGAGAAGAAAGCGCATCCATCCGGATCCACCAGCCACCAGCGCTTGCCATCATGATGGGTGCGGAAAAAGCCGGTGGCTTCAAATTTCTTGGCAGTGAAGCCGCCAAAACGGCTGCGGCCAGGCATGGGCGCAGCTTCTTCTTTGGCCCGGGCATATTCCTTTTCCAGGCGTTCCTTCATTTCTTCAAAGGAATGCGTTTTGGTTTCCCATTCATAGCCCATGAGCTGGCCCATTTCATCAATCATAGGAGCATCCGGCTTCACGCCCGCCGGCTGCTGATCAGATACATATACCTTGGTTACCCGGGCGTCCTTAAAATCCACGCCTGGTTTTACGGAAAAGGTGACCGATACGATCTCCTTGGGATCGGTGGGCTTGCCCACGCAATGCACCTTATAAGAGCCCGGGAAGGGCGCCAGGAAAAAGCGCTTGCTCCAAATTTCATCCAGGCGCACCCGGAAATGCACCCACACATTGGGAATCTGCTCATAGCTGATGGTCACCCGCCGCCCATCGGCGGTGTCAAAATGAACGGAAATGCGGGCATCGGAATACTGATCCACCCGATTATCCACGCAGAACCAGGTTTCTTCCGTCCATGGCGCATCCTGAGGGCGCTGGACAGTAAATTCCAGGGGAGCATCGCCAAATTTAGGCGCTGTTCCCTGGGGAACCAATGAATGCTTTCCTTCCCAGATGATCGTTTCCATGCCAAGTTCCTCCCCAATCAAATCTTTTCAAAGCGCATCCGCGCCTCCAATACCCGCTTATCGCCCTGCTTAATAGCATCAAAGCCCGAAATTTCCGGAGGCAGAGGGCTGCTGGGGGCGTCGATGGTCCAGGTCTGGGGTTCAGGGCACACAAAGCCCATTTCTCCGCCCTGGTTGAACAGCATCCAGTAGCGATAGCCCTCTCCTGCTTCATATACGATCCGGCCGCCGGCCGCTTTATCTTCCAAGATAGCCGTGCCGCCGCTGCCGCCCATATCCATCAGATCGGAGATTTTGATATGCGCAGCCGGAACACCCTGGACAAATGCGCTGGCGTCTTTGGTTTCACCGGTGGGCATGATCCTTTCATCATAGGGCCACACCTTGCCCGCCGTCACCCTGAGAGTGCATGCGTCCGCACTGCCACCCGGCATAAAGGGCACGTTCATGGCGGTATGGAAGCCCGCTCCAAAGGGCATATCCCATTCGCCATCGTTTGTAACGGTAAGCCGCTGGAAAAGGCCCGCTTCCGATACGCTGTATTCCAGGGTCACGGTAAACTGATGGGGAAATTCCAGATAAGGCTTTTCCTTTGTGGCCTGGTAGGTGAAGCGAACATAATCTTCCTTCAGTTCGCTCACTTCAAATTCGCTGATGCTCAGCACGCCGTGGATATGGTGATGGCGGGCAGGCTCGTTAATGGGGAAACGGTATTCCCTGCCCTGGAAGGTATACACCCCATCCTTGATACGATTGGGGGGAAAGAGCAGGGGCATGCCGTATACATTGGGATTGTCGGTATACACCTGTTCATCGATGGGGGTGCGCAGGATATCGGCGCCGGAGGGAGCATGAAGCAATTGCACGCAGTTGCCCCCCTTATCCACCCGGAATGTGGCGGTGTAGCCGCCGCTGGTAATCGATACTGTCTTTTTCATCTTATTTCGGCCTCGCTTTGCTTACAGCCAGCCTGGTTTTATCCAGGTAGGGCTTTACTTCATCGTACATGGCGGAGCATACGGCGCTGTAGAGAGCGTCAATCACCGTCATCTGAGCGATGCGGGAGCTCATGGCGCCGCTACGGATATAGGTTTCGGTGGAAAGGCTGTGGAGTCGCACCGTGGCGTATTCGCTCAAGGTGTTTTTTCCGTAAGAGGTGATGGTGATGATATCGCAGCCCGTGTGCTTGATCTGCTCTGCCAGGCTGAGAATATCGTAGGTTTCCCCGGAATAGGAAATCAGCACCGCCACGTCGCCCTTTTTCAGGCTGGTAGCAGAAAGCAATTGCACATGGAAATCCGCATTGGCCATCACCATCTTGCCTGTGCGCAAAAATTTGTTATGGGCGTCCAAAGCCACCAGATTGGATTGGCCCATGCCGTAAAAATCAATGCGCTGAGCACGGCAGAGCATACTCACCGCCTGATCCACGGCTTTTTCATCCATCATCATCAAGGTGTTTTCAATGGCCTTCATATTGCTCAGGCAAATATTGCGGAACACGGAAGTGGCGCTGTCCCCCGGGCGGATATTCTGATAGGTGATGGCGCTGCTGGCCGCCGCCAGATCGCCGGAAAGCATCCGGCACAATTCCTTAAACCCGGAATACCCCAGATTTTTGCACAATCGCACCACCGATGAAACAGAAGCCCGACACACTTTGGCCAATTCATCGATGGACATTTCCACCACTTCATCCGGATAATCAATAATAAACTGGGCAATCTGCCTCTCCTTGGGTGACAGGGAATCGATCATTTCCTTCAATCCCAGGCAGCATTTCCCTGTTGACATTCCACCCTCCATATTTATTCACTCCTTTCTCCTTTTTTTGAAAGGCTTTGCCGCAAAGGCGGCTTATGCAAATTCATAGAATTTTATCCTGTTATTTTAATTATAACAAACCAGCATGGATTGTCAATCACCATTTGAAATTTTTGTTCTCTTATTTTTATTTAATTTGACAAGTTGTTATCATTCCGTAATATTTTTTCACTCCAAAAACGGCCCCTGCCCGATGGCAGAGGCCGCAGACTGTCAAAAAACCCTTGGGATGCGTCGAAGGGCCGCTGCCCTTCGACTGAAATCCGCAGCCGGCGACATGTGCGGCGGCGAGGGCCGTAGCCTGCCGCCGCCTGTGGCGGATGCAGGCAGGAG
>SVGW01000102.1 GCA_015056125.1 Clostridiales bacterium
GGCTTTCCATCCCTTTTCACAGGGCTGGAAAGCCATTTTTGCAGTAAATGTGATGGATCGAATGGAAGACTGCTTTAGCTGACTTCCATTCGCAGTTTGTCGAAAATACTTTTTCGACAAACTGAAACGGCCTTGCGGCCGCTTCTTTTATTTACTGATTTTTGCTGATTGCCAGTTCAATGTATTCCATATCGTCCATGTTGGGCTCCTCTGCGCCTTCCCAAGCGGTGTAGATATATAATTTCAGTTTTTCAGGAAGTTCGCCTGTGCCAAGGAATGCGAGGGTTGCCTCAGTGCGTTCATCAGGAGAAAAGCTTCCGTGGAGGCGGTAAGCCGTTCCGTTTTCATCATATAGCGCAAATTCTACCCAGGTATCTGTGGCAGCGGTTCCTTCAGGAGGCGCTGCCAGGAAGGCGTTCAAAGGTTTGTCGCAGGAAAATGTGACGACAGCGGCCAATTTGGATATTTCCGCCTTGGCGGTGCACGCAGCCGTACCGATAGCGCCCCTGCCCAGCATGATCTGCACGCCATCCTTGGTTCTTGGGATGGTTGCTTCGGTTTTTCCCACTTGATCGCTGCTGTAGCTGATGTAGCAATCCTTCCCGTCAAACCAAATGCGGGTTTCCTGCTGATGAAGAGCAATGGCAATGCGCAGGGTATCCCGGTTTTTTAGTGCATCGGGCAGAGGCATTTCAAATTCTCTAAGCTCGCAGTAATCCCCGTTTTCGTCATAGTCCTCCCAGGTTGCATAGGGGGGAATATCAATGCCATCATCCGTCACCGTATGATCGGATAAATATACGGAGTACTGCCGGTATCCAAAGGGCGTGCCGTTTTCAAGGGCTACGTTATATTTTTCGTAAATGTCTATCCCCGGTTCATTGCCTGCAAGCCCGATGGGCCAGGCGTCTGTTTTCTGCATGGAGGCGATTTCCGCCGATGTGGGCGTATATGCTTCCACATGCCTGGAATTTTCAATCCGATAGGCCAGATTCAGCGTGAGTCCATCATAGTAGGCGCTGTCGATAGCAGCGCGGACGCTGCCGAGATAAGGATGCTCCAATCGTGCGGGCTCGGTGATGGAGAGGGTGGCTTCCGGAGCAATGGCGGCGTAGCGCTCGTCATGGGTGCCAAAGAAGCTGAAAAGGTTGAAGTGCTCTGCGATGGCGATGGAAGCCGTCAGCATTACGGCGATCAAAGCAAAAACCAATGTAGCGGTCCATTTTCTTTTCATGGGTGTATTCTCCTGTTTTTCTGCGGCAATGGCCGCCCGGATGCGCATGCGCCTGTCAGGAGAAGCACTCAGGGGGGCAAGGTGGCGGTCCAGGCCGTCCCGTATTTTCTTTTCATTCAGCATAATACCATTCCTCCAGGCTGCCTTTGAGCAGGCGTTCTGCTTTTTCCAGGCGGTAGTGCACGGTTCTGCGGGAAATGCCCATTGCCTGGGCAATTTCGCTGGCGGTCATTTCCTGATAGTATTTGAGTACGATGATTCTGCGCAGAGAAAGCGGGAGAGAAAAAATGGCCTGAATCAGGGTGTCATCCGGCGTGTCAAAGGAGATGGATGCTTCCGGCAAGTCCTCCATATTCACTTTTCTGTCAATGTGAAGAAACCATTTGCTCCTTTGCATATCCCTGCAGGTGTTGACAGCAATGCGCATCAGCCAGGTTTTTTCCGATGCCTCGCCGCGCCAGGAATGATAGGCTCTCCAGGCCTTGATGAAGGTTTCCTGCACGGCGTCCTCGGCCAGTGCTGCGTCTCCCAGTAAAAGAAAGCATGTGCGCAATAGGGGTACCTCCCACTGCGCCATGGCTTCCTCCAGCCACTGATCGCGCTTTTGCGTCCGTTCCATTCCTTGGCTCCCTCCCTTCACTTATACAGACGAAATCGAATAGAAAAGTGTGCAAAAAAAGCCCGGATTGTATCCGGACTCAAAATTTATTTTTCCTGGCTGTTTTGCCGCTTGAGCCATACCATAAGCACCGCTACGTCTGCAGGGGATACGCCGGGAATGCGGGAGGCTTGGCCCAAGGAAACAGGGCGCTGAGCATCCAATTTCTGCCGCGCTTCCAATCGCAGTGCATCCATGGAAAGATAATCGGTATCCGGGGGGATCAGCGCTTCCTCCATGGCCCGGGCCTGCCGGATCTGGGCCATCTCCTTTTGCAGGTACCCCTCGTATTTCACCTGGATTTCTGCCTGCTCCTTGGCTCCGGCGGAATATTCCCATCCCTCGGGCAGGGTCAGCGCGGCGCCAGGCTGACGCAGGGGCTTGGCGAGCCCTGCATTCTCCAGACGGCGGATCAGCTCGGCCGTTTCCCTTTCCTTTTGCTCCGTACGCCGCATGCGCTCATCGCTGGCCAGCCCCAGCTTGTGGGCCCGCTCCGTAAGCCGCAAATCGGCATTGTCCTGACGCAGGAATAACCGGTGCTCGGCGCGGCTGGTCATCATCCGGTAGGGTTCATCCGTTCCCTTGGTGGTAAGATCGTCTACCATTACGCCGATATAGGCCTGATCCCGGGTGAGCAGGAAGGGGGCTTCGTTTTTGCAGTAAAGGGCGGCGTTGATGGCGGCATAAATGCCCTGGGCGGCCGCTTCTTCATAGCCGGAGGTGCCGTTTACCTGGCCCGCCAGATAAAGCCCCGGAATTTCTCTTGCGCCCAGATGGGGGGTTAAGGAAAGGGGATCGATGCAATCATATTCAATGGCATAGGCCAGCCGGGTAAGCACGCAGTGTTCCAGCCCTGGGATGGTACGGTACATGTCCCATTGCACGTCCTCCGGCATGGAGGAGCTCATTCCCTGCACATACCATTCCGGATATCCCATTCCCTCCGGCTCCAGGAAAATCTGGTGCCGGTCCTTATCCGCAAATCGGGTTACCTTGGTTTCAATGGAAGGGCAGTAGCGTGCGCCGGTGCCGTTGATGGCCCCGGTAAACATGGGCGCCCGGTGCAGGTTCTGCCGGATGATCTCGTGGGTCTGTTCATTGGTCCAGGTAAGATAGCAATCGATTTTGTTTTCCAGGGGCCGATCGGTCATAAAGGAAAAGGGGGTAGGCGGCTCGTCCCCGTGCTGAGGAGTCATCTTGGAAAAATCAATGCTGTTCTCTGCCACTCGGGCAGGGGTGCCCGTCTTAAAGCGGCGCAGGGTAAAGCCCAGATCCAGAAGGGACTGGGATAACCGCGTAGCCGGCATCAGCCCCTGGGGCCCCGCTTCCCATTCCGCCTCGCCGATAATGATCCGGCTTTTTAAATATACCCCGGTGCATACCACCACAGCCCGACAGGGGATCACGTCCCCGGTCAGGGTTTTCACGCCGCATACGGCGCCGTTTTTTGTGAGAATTTCGGATGCCTCTCCCTGGCGCAGGGTCAGCTTTTCCTGGGCAAAAAGGGTGTTCAGCATCCGAAGCTGATATACCCGCTTGTCCGCCTGCACCCGGAGGGAATGCACCGCCGGGCCTTTGCCGGTATTCAGCATCCGGCTCTGGAGCGTCACGTCGTCCGCTGCCAGGCCCATTTCGCCCCCCAGCGCGTCCACTTCCCTCACCAAGTGGCCCTTGCCCGTTCCGCCGATGGAGGGGTTGCAGGGCATCAGCGCCACCGATTCCAGATTCAAAGTTAAAAGCAGGGTATCAAGCCCCATCCGGGCCGCGCATAGCGCCGCCTCGCAGCCGGCATGCCCGGCGCCGATTACTACAATATCCGCCAAAGGTAATTCCTCCGTTCAGGTGAAAAAAATCACCGCTCCCGATTATAGCACACTTGCGCCAAAAGAAAAAGAAAGATTCTTGGAAAAGCGTAGGTTTCCAGGAATCTTTCTTTCAGGAATCAATGCTTTCTCTTCTTCTTTTTGAAACTTTTGAAAAGAGAAGGCTTCTTTGTTTTTTTCGTCTTTGCCGAATCGCTGCTGGTGTAGTATTCCTTGGTGTAGTAGGATTTGTAATAATACTTTTTCGCGCTCAGCTTATCCAAATCCACTTGATTCAGCACCGCGCCCAAAATTTCGCAGCCGGAGCGGGCCAGCTGATGCTTGGCATCCACCAATTCCTTTCGGTTGGTTTTGTTGTAGCCAACCGCCAACAGAACGCCGTCGCAGAATTTTGCAATCACCGCAGCGTCAACCACCGTTCCCACCGGGGGAGCATCCACCAATACATAATCAAAATTGTTTTTCAGATGCCCCAGCATTTCGGAAAGCCGGGAGGTATTCAGCAAGGAGAGGGAATTGGAAACCACCTGTCCCACGGGCATAAACCATGCGCCCGGAATGTTGGTTTCGTAAATGGCATCCTCCAGCGCGCATCTTCCGGCCAGGTAATGAGATACGCCATAGTTCGTGGAGCTGGCCATACGCACGCCATAGTGCGAATTAATGACCGATCTTCTCAAATCGGCATCCACCAGCACAACCCGATAGCCCAGCTTTGCCATATTGCGCATGGTATGCATGGAAAGGAAGGATTTTCCCTCCCCGGGCTTATGGCTGGTAAACAAAAGAATGCGCTTATCATTGCCTGCAAAGGTCAGATTGGTGCACAGGGTATTGATGGCTTCGTTGCATGCGTAATCCGGCTGGGGAAAGAGGGTAAATTGTAATTCGTTCACTGTTCCAATCCTCCGTATTTCCGTACCGGTTACTGATGGGATGATCCGGGATTCTTAGGCACAATCGCCAATACCGGCATATCTGCGCAGCGCTGAATATCTTCAGCGGATTTCAGCTTATCATCCATCACAAAGGCCACAATATACCATCCGGCTGCCAATATGGCACCCAGCAGGAAACCCAGCACCGCCGCTTTCGCAGGAGAAGTGCTGATGCTTGATGTGGGCAGCAAGGCAGAAGAAAGCAGCGTAGGCCGGTCAATCTGCATGATGTCGGACATATACTCCATGGAAACGGCAGCATATTCGTTCGCAATGAGCTGAGCTTCTTGGGGGTCAGTGGACGTGAAGCTGATGGTCAGGATGCGCGTGTCTTGAAGGTTGGTTACGCTCAATCGAGATTTCATATTCGTATAGGAATAATCCAGCTTCAGATTGGTAAGCACCATTTCGTGCACTTCCCAAGCGTCAAAAATCTGCTCATAGTCCTTTGCCAGATAGGAACCGAGCTGAAGATCGGAAAGATTAACGGCAGAATCCTTGGAATTGACCACGTACAGATAGCTGGTTGCCTTATATACGGGCTTGATATAAAGATGGGCACCGATTCCGGCCAGCACTGCAAGAATCAGCGCGCTGGCCAGAATCACATGGATCTTTTCAAAAAGCCGGTAGATCAGGGCCATCAGGTCAATTTCCATCGAAGTCTCAGCCGTTGTTTCCCATTCCTTTTCCGGCACGGAGGGATTCTGCAGTTGACCGGGCTGATTGGTGACTGTCATGCGTACATTCCGCCTTTTCTGCGAGTTAAAAGCTGTTGGTGACGGAGAATTAGGCTGCGCGCAGCAGAGCAATCACGGTTTCGTAGGTTTCCATCAGCTGCAGCAGTTCCTGGGTCAGGGTGATCTGCACGTTGCCGTTCACAACGGTAGCTTCCACGGGATACCATTCGGTGGTTTCGCCCTTGATCACGCCCACCATCACAACCAGCTGGTCAGCTTCGGTATAGGCAGTGGTAAAGGCCACTTCGATGGTCACATCGCCGTAGGTTTCCTTGTAGTTTTCCACCTTCAGGGTGCTCACTTCGTCCACGGTCAGGGTGTTCAGATCGGTGGATTCGGGCAGGATGGCGGCCACCTTTTCCTGTACGGCTTCTTCGAAGAAGGTGATCACGGGAGCAGCCTGAGCGGCAACGATCACTTCCTGCACAGCGGTTTCAACTTCTACAGAAACTTCGGTAGTGGGAGCGATCACGAAGTCTTCTTCAAAAACCACGGGGGCTTCGGTGCCTTCAACAGGAGCAGCCACGGGCTTGGAAACAACGGGGGTAGTGATCACGGGCACGGAGGGGCTCACGGCAGCGGCCTGAGCGGTGAGGGCAAGGGAAACCACCAGAACGATCGCCAGGAAGAAGGACAGAGACTTTTTCATGGGAATTACTCCTTTTTTAGGCTGGATGCAGCCTTTTTTATCTGAAAGCTTTTATTCCTCGGGGGAGTAAAAAGCTTCAAGAACAACATTTAACACGCTTTGCGCATCGGGATAAAATTCGTTGTATCCCTCTTGGCTTATTTTGTGTTCACCGGTGAACTGGGTAATGGGAAGCGTTGTATACCTGTCCGCCTTGTTGGCCAGGTTAATCAGATAGCCTCGGGACATATCGGTCACAAGGAAGCTTTCCATCTGATCAAACAAGGTGCCGATATAATTGGGCGAAACGGATATTTTTTCCCGCAGCAGCTTTTCCAGGGCGCTGATATAGGTGCGCTGCCGGCCGGAGCGATTCAGATTGCTGCCATCGGCCACGCCGTATCGTCCACGCACAAAGTATTCCGCTTGAGCGCCTTTCAATGTGACGGTTTCCCCCTTTTTCAGGGCAGGATCCAGATTCGTCAGATCATCTTCCAGGGTGACGGTTACGCCGCCGAGTAAGTCGTTGAGAACGGATATCCCCGACATTTCCAGGGCTGCATAATGATCAATGGCTGTATTGAGCAGCAGATGGGAAACGGCATCCATTGTCAGCTCGCAGCTTTGCTCTTTTCCGTCTCCAAAGCCATGGGAGAGGCAAAGCTGCATTTCTCTTGTGCCGGCCACCTGGCCCAGCACATTGAGCACCGTTACCTGGGCCATCGTATCCCGGTTGATGTAGATGGGGGCGATGGTCTTGGCGTTGTCATCAATGGCAAGAAGCAATAAAAAATCCGCCTGTCCTCCGTTTCGGTGCCGGAGCAAAAGGCCGGGCTCTTCCATTGTGCCTTGCTGATCGATGCCCAACAAGAGAATGGTTGTCATCCTGCTGCGGAAACGGTAGGTGGTGCCATCCTGCTCGATGCGCGGAATCGTGCTGAACCGCGCTTCTAAATCCCCCCGCACCGTTTCTGCGGAAGCACCAGTCCATACACACCATAGTATACAGAACAGGATCGGAAAAAAGAAATGCTTCTTGGACAATTACGCCTCCTGCACGCCTCCTGCGGGCATAAGAAATACAGCCGTACGCGATATATTATAGTATAGTTTAATAGTATTTGTCAATTCTTTAATTATTAATAATTAATGCCTTTTAATCCATGTAGAAATTTTATCAGACTGTCAAAAAACCCCTGGGATGCGTCGAAGGGCCGCTGCCCTTCGACTGAAATCCGCAGCCGGCGACATGTGCGGCGGCGAGGAGCGGAAGTATTCCGCTTCCTATATCAATTTACGATCGC
>SVGW01000103.1 GCA_015056125.1 Clostridiales bacterium
CCTGATGGGCATCAAGGCCTGCCAGGAAGTGATGCCCAACACCCCCATGGTGGCCGTGTTTGACACCGCTTTCCACCAGACCATGCCCCCCAAGGCCTATATGTACGGCGTGCCCTATGAATATTACGAAAAGCTGCATGTGCGCCGCTACGGTTTCCACGGCACTTCTCACCGCTATGTAAGCAAGCGCACTGCCGAATTCCTGGGCAAGAAGCCTGAAGAGCTGCGCATCATCACCTGCCACCTGGGCAACGGCTCCTCCATGAGCGCTGTGGACGGCGGCAAGTGCGTGGATACTTCCATGGGTATCACCCCCCTGGAAGGCGTGGTGATGGGTACCCGCTCCGGCAGCATGGACCCCGCCGTGGTGGAATTCATCTGCAACAATGAAAAGATTTCCGTCAGCGAAATGCTCAATATCTGCAATAAGAAGAGTGGCTTGCTTGGCATCAGCGGCCTGTCCAACGATATGCGCGATGTGGATAAAGCTGCCCTGGAAGGCAACGAGCGCGCTCAGCTGGCCCGTGATATGCTGATCTACGGCATCAAGAAGTATATCGGCTCCTATGCCGCCGCCATGAACGGCGTGGACGTGATCGTGTTCACTGCCGGCATCGGCGAAAACAACAATAAGCTGCGCGAAGACGTGATGAAGGGCTTTGAATTCCTGGGCGCCAAGATTGACGTGGATAAGAACAATGCTCTCATCCCCGGCAAGGCCGAAGAAACCATCATCTCCACCGATGACAGCAAGGTTACCATCTGCGTAATCCCCACCAACGAAGAAATCGCCATCGCCCGGGATACCCTGGAACTGGTGAAGTAATATTGGATAAAAATCAAGGCCTGCCACGCGGCAGGCCTTTTTTATCCGGAAGGAGACTCTATGCTCTACCCCATCTCCCCCTCTGATCAGCATTTCTTTTCTATTGTGGTGATCCCCGATTCCCAGCATGCCGTGGAAGAGCCGGGCCAGGAGGAGCGTATCCACTGCCTGCAATCCCAGGTGAACTGGATCCTGGAAAATAAAGAAAAACGAAACATCTGCTTTGTTTCCCATGTGGGGGATTATGTGCATCACCGGGAAAACGAAAAAGAACGCCGGGCTTTTTTCGATGCCGTTGCGCCCCTGTTTGGTCAGGTGCCCTTTGGCTTTTGTGCAGGCAACCACGATATTCTGCTTTCTGAGCAGGAGGCGGCGCTGCTTCCCGCCCGGGAAAAAAATGTGGACGCCGCATCTTTTTATCAGCCCAAAGTGCAGGCGATTCAGGAGGAAGCCCTGCTGAAGCTTAGAAAAGAAACCTACTGGTTATGCGATCGAAACGGCGGCCAATCCTCCGCCCAGATCTTTGAAGCCTGTGGGCAAAAATATTTGGCCCTGCATCTGGAATACGGCCCCACCGATGAAACCGTGGCATGGCTTCAAGCCATTGCGCAAAAAAACGCCCATCTTCCCGCTCTGCTCACCACTCATATGTTTCTCACCCCGGAGGAATCGCAGGGCATCACCCGGCGGGAATCCCGCCTGAGTACCCTGCAGGGTAATATGGTGGGCGCCGGAAATAATGCGGGCGAGGATATTCTGGAAAAGCTGATTCGCCCTTGCAAAAATATCCGCTGGGTGTTTTCCGGCCACTATGCCGATGAGCGCTATCTTCCCTTGGATTTGGACGGCCGTACCGTTCATGCCATGCTCAGCAACTATGAATGGGATAAGCCCTATAACGGCAATAGTTGGCTTCGTCTGCTCACATTTTTCCCGGATGACCGAAAAATTCAGGTGGATACCTATTCTCCCCTCTTTGACGCTTTCCGCATCCGAAAAAAGAGCAGCTTTTTTCTGCCCTTCTAAGTTAAATATGATCGGCCGGCTTCTTTAACGGGGCCGGCTTTTTCGTGTGCTCCCCCAGCATCTTTTCCATGATCACCAGATCAAACCAGCGCTCAAATTTATATCCGCACTGATGCACCCGTGCGGCATGTGCATAGCCCATCTTTTCATGAAAATGAATGCTGGCGTGGGTGAGAATTTCATTTTCTTCCTCTGCAAAGGATATGCAGGCGTATACGCTGAGCACATTCTGCTCTTTCAGCAGCTTCTCCAGCTTTTGCAAAAGGGCCTTTCCGTAGCCCTTTTTTCGGCAATCTTTTCTCAAATAAATGGAAGTTTCCACACACCAGGCATAGGCTGCCCGGGTGCGGAAAGGAGATGCGTAGGCATATCCTCGAATTTCCCCCTCATCTTCCAATACAAGATAAGGATATTTTTTCAGCGTATTCTCAATGCGGGCGGCAAATTCCGCCACCGATGGCACGGTGTATTCATAGGTAATGGCGGTTTCCTCAATATAGGGGGCATAAATCGCCAACAATTGAGGGGCGTCTGCCACAGTGGCCAAGCGAATATTCATTGGTTCCTCCTCGAAAAAAGCGTACCGTTTTTTGTTCGGTACGCTTGTGCAATTTCCTGCTTATCCAAGAACGCGGCTTAAAAATTCCCGGGTGCGGGGATGCTTGGGTGCGGTAAAAATCTCCTGGGGCGCCGCGTCCTCCACGATCACGCCTCCATCCATAAAGATCACCCGGTTGCTCACATCCCTGGCAAAGCCCATTTCATGGGTAACCACCAGCATGGTGAGGCCGCCTTCTGCCAGATCCTTCATGACGGACAGCACCTCGCCCACCATTTCAGGGTCCAGAGCGCTGGTAGGTTCATCAAAGAGCAATACTTCGGGGTCCATGGCCAGCGCCCGAGCAATGGCCACCCGCTGCTTCTGGCCGCCGGAAAGCTGGGCAGGGCGGGCATTCCGGTAGGGGGCCATGCCCACCTTTTCCAGGAAGTACAGCGCCTTTTCCTCCGCTTCCTTGGCATTGCGCTTGAGCACCAGCTTCTGCCCTGTCACGCAGTTACCCAGCACCGTCATATTGGCAAAGAGATTAAAGGACTGAAACACCATACCCACCTTGCTGTGATACACGGCGCGGTTCAGTTTTTCTGCATCCTTGCCTTGATACAGAATCTGTCCATTGGTGGGGTCTTCCAGAAAATTGATGCAGCGAAGCAGGGTGCTTTTGCCGGAACCGGAAGAACCAATCACGGAGATCACATCGCCGCTGTTTACGGAAAAGGAAATGTCCCTGAGCACCTCATGGTCGCCAAAGCTTTTTTTCAGGTGCACGATATCCAATACGGAATGATCAGCCATGGCACTTATGCCTCCTTTTCCTCAATCTTGATCACGGCGTCAGATGCACTCTGGGAGCCGCAGATGGTGTAATTCTTACCGCCGTCCATTTTCTTTTCCAGCAGCCGCAAAAGCCTTGTCACCGTGAAGGTGAGCACGAAATAAATGGCCGCAGCGATAAAGAATGCTTCAAAATAGCGGGCATACGTGCCGGCGGCAGACTTGGTCACGAAGAAAAGCTCGCTCACCGAAATCACGTTCAGCACGCTGGAATCCTTGATATTGACCACGAATTCATTGCCGATCGAGGGCATAATATTGCGCACCGCTTGGGGCAATACCACATGAAGCATGCTCTGCCAATGGGTCATGCCGATGGCATGGGCCGCCTCCTTCTGGCCCTTATCCACGCTGATAATACCGCCGCGGATAATTTCTGCCATGTAAGCGCCGGTATTAATGGAAATAATGAAGATGGCCGCCGCCAGGGCGCTCATGCGCAATCCCAGATACATCATGGCGCCATAGTAGATCACCATGGCCTGCACGATCATGGGCGTGCCGCGGAATACTTCAATATACACATTCAGCAGAAAGGAAGCCGCCTTCAGCCCCACCCGCTTGATAAAATGATCCTTGCCCGATACCGGAATCGTGCGCACAATCGCCACCAACAAGCCGATCAAAAAACCGATCACCGTGCCGGTGAGGGCGATGAGCATGGTGTAGCCTGCGCCGCGCAAAAACAGCGGCCCGTATTTTTCCAAAATCAGGCTGACCCAGCCAAAGAAGGTAGTGGGAAGTGACATGCTTAAGACAGCTCCTTTACGCAAATATCTCCGGGAGGCAGCCAGGCCGCATCCCGGAGGAGATCATTAACCTAATTATTCGCTCAGCGGCTGACGCTGCTTGGCGTCCTCCATCATCTGATAGCGGGTGTCAGCATCCAGCTGGGAAAGCGCTTCATTGATCTTATCCAGCAGCGGGCTGCCCTTCTGCAGGCCCACAGCAATGGATACGTCCGCTTCGGAAGCTACGAATCCCTTGCCCTCGTCAAAGCTGATAAAGGTGAGGTCAGGATTGGCCAGGCAATCGGCTTCAGCGCCGGGTCGCTCTGCCACATAGCCGTCCACCATGCCGGAGCGAGTGGCGATCACCATGGCGGGGAAGGTATCCATAGCGGTGCTCTGCACCACGCCGGGGATCTGGGGAATCACGGAGTAGTGGAAGGTGTTCAGCTGGCCGGTAATCACGGCGCCCTTGAGCTCATCCAGGCTCTTGGCGGAAGCAAACTTGCTGTCCTTGCGCACCACAACGACCAGTTCGCTGGTATAGTAAGCATCAGAGAAATCCAGGCTGGCCTTGCGCTCTTCCGTGGGGCTCATACCGGCGATGATCGCATCCAGCATGCCGCTCTGCACACCAATGGGTAGGCCATCCCATTCGGTTTTCACGATCACAAGCTCCATACCCAGATAATCGGCGATGTGCTTGGCAATCTGCACGTCATATCCATCGGCATAGCCCATCAGGCCGTCGCCGCCAATGGGCACGGTGTATTCGCTTTCATCGGTCTGGGTCCAGTTAAAGGGAGCGTAGTTGCATTCCATACCCACACGCAGCGTGCCATCCGCCAAGGCGGAAGCGCAGGAAAGCATCATTAGAGCGAGAACCAAAGCCATGATTTTCTTCATCGGGGTATCCTCCTCAAAAAAGTTTCTGCAGAAAAAAGAAAAAACAGCGGAACCCATAAACGCTTCGCTGCCTCTATCTTCTGCGATAAAAACGGTACGAATAGCGCCCCACGGCGGCCAAGCCGTGACAGTCGAAGAGATATTTTCCCTTCGCCCAACAGCACCCTTGCAGCGGGGGCTGTTTCGGCGGCTCACCCTTTCCTCTCCGTTCTTAGCCCTCTGCCGGCTCCCGGAGGCTACTTATGATTGCCGCGCCTCTATTCTATGCAGGCCATGGTAGCCATCGCCCGATTTCTCCTTTATTCTACCTGAAACTAATTTTTTGTCAATAGCTTTGCAGCGTAAATACAATCTTTATGCATTTCTTTTGACAGGCGCCTGCTCCTGTGGTATGATACATAAAACAGGAAAAATCATCCGATTTGGGGGCGTATCATCATGGATTTAAAACAGACCCGTCAGTGGATTCAGGAAGAATTGGAGCGCTGCGTGAATTTCTGGTTGAAAAACGGCATGGACCCCGTTTATGGCGGCGTATATACCTGCCTGGACCGGGAAGGAAAAATTTATTCCACCGATAAGAGCGTATGGATGCAGGGGCGCTGCGCATGGACCTTCGCATATCTTTGCAAGGTATACGGCGTAAAGGATGAATGGCTCAAAGCCAGCAAATCCTGCCTGGATTTCATGGAAAAATACTGCATCAACCGGGACGCGGGCAACCGTATGTATTTCACCGTCACCAAGGATGGCAAGCCCCTGCGCCAGCGCCGCTATTGCTTTTCCGAAGGCTTCTATGCCATTGCCAATGCAGAATATTACGGCGTTACCGGGGATCAGGAATGCTTAAAGCGCGCCAAGGCCGCCTATGAACTGATCTGGCAATTAAATCGGGGGCTGATTGCCGATCCCACCGGTATGGGCCCCAAAACAATCCCCGAAACCCGCACCGGCCGTGCCCTGGCAGACCCCATGATTTACCTCAATATCTCCTCCGTGCTCCGCCGGGTAGATCCTTGCAACGAAAAGCTGTATAACGAGCGCAGCGAAATCTGCGTCCATGATATTCTTACCTTCCACCGAAAGAAAGATATGCACTGCACCCTGGAAACCGTTGGCCTGAAGGGCGAATTTATGGAAGAAATCACCGACGGCCGCTTCGTAAATCCGGGCCATGATATCGAATGCAGCTGGTTCATGATGGAATACGCCAACATTACCGGTAAAAAGGACGTGCACGAAGAAGCACTGGGAATCTTCAATGATGCTCTCCAGGCCGGCTGGGATCATGAATATGGCGGGCTCCTGTATTTCATCGATTGCAAGGGACTGCCGCCCCAGGCCTATGAGCACGATATGAAATTGTGGTGGCCCCATAACGAATTGGTGATCGCCTCTCTCATGGCCTATCGGGATACCAAGGAGCCCAAGTATCTGGACGCCTTTGAAAAGGGCATTGATTATTGCAAGCAATATCTGGCCGATCCCGCATTTGGCGAATGGTACGGCTATCTGCGCCGGGACGGCAAGCCCACCATGCCACCCACCAAGGGCAGCACCTTCAAGGGTCCCTTCCATCTCCCCCGCATGCTGATCATGGCAGATCAGATGCTGAAGGAGCTGGGGGCATAATTCATACACAATCAAGCCAGAGCATTTCGTTGCCCTGGCTTTTTTTATAACAGAACGTCTTGTAATTCGCCTGTCAAGTTCTTTTCGGGATTTCTGATTATCTCACAAATGACCATTTAGGCTGATGGGCGCTTAGGGGGGCCGCCGCCATTGCCCGCGCCATCGTCTCCCTCCATCAGGGGGCGCCAAAAGTGACAGTGTTTCCAATCCATCATGATTTTACCTCCTTGCCCACCGCGTTCAAATTTTAATATGCAAAAGCCGCGCCCTTTCGGGTGCGGCCCAGCCTGTCAAAAACCCCTGGGATGCGTCGAAGGGCCGTATTCCGCGAGCTCAAAGGTCGCCTTGCTTCCTACCGGTCGCAATTCTCCCTTTCGCTCGATTCCTCCGCTTCGCTGTATCCGCCACAGGCGGCGCTT
>SVGW01000104.1 GCA_015056125.1 Clostridiales bacterium
TGCCATCAGCGGCGATTTCTCCCTGCTGGCACAAGGCTACACCGTAAAGGATGGCAAGAAGGACGCCCCCGTTGAACAGATCACCGTGGCCGGCAACTTCTATCAGCTGCTGAAGAACATCCGCGCTGTGGGCAGCGATCTCACCTTCCCCGGCAGCTCTGTGGGCAGCCCCTCTGTGGACATTGGCGAAATCGCCGTGGCCGGAAAATAAGAATGATCCTACAACGGCGGGAGGGGCGCAATGCCCTTCCTGCCTTTTTCAGGAGCATGAAACGGGGAAATTCGAATGTATTTTTATGAGATTCACTGCCATATGAAAGAAACCAGCCGCTGCAGCCAGGTTCCCGCCAGAGAGATGGCCATGGATTATAAGCGGCGGGGCTTTACCGGCATGGTCATTACCGATCATTTCGTCAACGGGCATTCCTATGCGGACGAGCCGGATACCTGGGAAGAAAAAATGGAAGTTTTCAGCCGCGGTTATCGAGCTGCTAAGGCAGCCGGAGACGAAATCGGCCTGAAGGTGTACTACGGATTGGAATATACCTACAGGAGAAGTACCGGCGAAGATTACCTGGCCCTGGGCTTGACGGAAGAGCAGGTACTACGGGATCTGAAGGATTGCGATCAGTGGCAACTGGAGGATTTTATCGATAAAGTGCATGCATTGGGCGGGATCATCATACGGGCGCATCCCTTCCGCCAGGCAGAATATATCAAAACCCCTGCCCCGGATCGATCGGGCCTGAATGTGGATGCCATCGAAGTATTCAATGGCGGCAATGCAAAAGAGCTGTATAACTATCAAGCAATGGAATGGGCGCTGAAAGAAAAAAAGCCCATGGTTGCAGGATCAGATACCCATACCATCCCAAGCAACGCCACCAACTATATCGGCTTTGAGCAGGATCCGGCTGATTATAAAGCACTTTGTCAGGCGATCCGGGAAGGAAAGGCTTTTATCATTCACAAACCCAAAGAATAACAAAAAGCCCTCATCTGGCCGGGGAACTGTTAAGGAACAATTTGCCCAGCAATGAATAAAACGAGCATCCGGTAATACGCCGGATGCTCGTTTGCTTATATGGTTGTTCAAGCGCAATACCCGGATACCGTGTGTATAATTGTGCTCTCCTAAAATCGTAAGGATTCGTTTTTCGTTTGCTCAACGGGTTTGGGTTTGTTTTTTTCACACGATGGTTTTTATCCTCTTGTTTATTCCTTTGGCATGGTGCTATCCACATAAAGAATCTGCTTTTCAGCGCCCGCCGCAATCCTCTCTTATTGATCAACAGCAGATAGAAAATTTAGCATCACTGCATTGATCTCTTCTATCTGCTCTCCCACAAAATGAGGACGATGTCCTCCGTTCTTTACCACATAAACCTCTGCATGGGGCACCTTTTCCTGCAATTCTGTGCAAGTTCCAAAGGGGTCGTTCTCCCCGTTGATAAATAATGCCGGGCACTTTATCCCATTCCACTCTTCCTCTGTAAGGCTCGGATGCGATTGCCAATCAGCAACCGTTTTTTTTAGATAAGTTTTCCAGTCGCCTTTATGGGCTTCATAATGCCGAAGTTTCATAGTTTCAATAAAATCGGCATCGTTCTTGCTGATAAGGCTTTCCGGCAGAAAATCCTCTGCACCGGCGGCTCTGGGATATGCACCTCCACCGATTGTTATAAGGCTTTTCACTTTTTCCGGGTATTTCGCTGCCATATAGCAGCCAACATATGCGCCGCAGCTGTAACCAATCAAATGGGCACGATTGATTTCCAATGCATCGAGAAAACTGGCCATATCGTCTGCTATCATACGACTATTCCAGTCTAAATCCTCACATATACTACGCCCATGACCGCGAAAATCGGGGTAAAAGCAACGATAATAACCCGAAAATGGAAGAATTTGACCTGAAAATGCCAATAACCCTCTGCTAAAATGACTGTGTAAAAACAGAACGGTTTCTCCTTTGCCAAATTCCTCATAAAACATATTCAAATTATTGAGCTTAATGTAGGGCATTTCCTATCTCTCCTTAAAACAAAAGGGAATATAGCTTGAAATTGTAAACTTACAAAAAAGCAGAAGTATCATATTCTTTAATCATCGGAGTACAAGAAACTGCAAGTCATGTGACAGACTTGCAGCTTCAAATAAGAAGGATCAATCCTTCCTTTTCATCATTCTCTCCGAAAACGAAGGTTCTTATTTTGTCACCTTGTTTTGGGGCATTTTAGGGCCGCCTTATTCGATGATGATGTTTTCAAAGAAATCATTCTTTTCCACATCTGGGCCAACAGTAGAATGCACCAGTCCAAAGCGATAGCAGCTGTAATCGCTTTCCCGGGGCTCCACCACAAAGGGCTCATACTTTCCTGTTTCCGGGTTCTTCTGGCCGGCATCATGTTGGGATACATGCCAGGAATAGCCCTCCACTGCCATTTCATAGCCGGTTTTGCCATTGAAGGCGGCGAGCGGCTGATCCCAATCCATTTCAATGGCATTTTCCTTGGCCAGATGGAGATACAGCTTCTTCACTTCCCAGGTGCCATATTTCTTTACGGTATCGGTGTATTTGCTCTTATCCGCCGCATATCCCACGCATTTTTTCATGGCGTCGGCGCAGACACGATGGGCGCCATGGCCATATTCGCCATTGACATCATGGGTCACTACCACTTCCGGTTTATACTGCCTAAGCAGGGAAACGATAAATTTATTGGTGGCGGACTTACCCCAAGCGTCATACGCTTTATCCAGCTTGGTGGTATATTTATCCCAAAAATCTTCGATCACAGGATATGTTTTAACCCCCATGGACCATAGCCCGTTGAGCAGTTCACTGCGTCGCTCCATGGTGCCGCAGGTCATATAAGCGACCACCACATTCATGCCCTTTTCGCCGGCATAATAGGGAATCGTGCCGCCGAAGAACAGCACCTCATCATCCGGATGAGCAGAAAGAATCAGCAGATCCGCCTTTTCAGGGGTGGGCTGCCACTGCTGCACAGAGGCGGGAATCTCCCCTTCGCTAAAAGCAAAAATCTCACTGATGTTCAGCTCAATCTGCTTATTATTGATATAGGTGACCCGCACCTGGGTTTCCCCTTGGGGAAGGGCGGCGTACTCATGGGCGTATTTGCCCTCACTTTCAAATACCGTTACCCATTCCTTGCCATGCTTGGCCTGAACCTGCCAGGGATGCAGTTTATCCCCGAAGCAGACATATATCCCGTGAATCATGCCTTCTTCCGGGGCGGTCAGGGATACAAAAGGCCAGCGCTGCTTCAGCGTCTTATAATTGGTGCCCCAATCCCGATCGGTAAGCCGGGGCATGGAATTTTTACTGGATGCTGCCTCTACCTTGCACTGGGCGGTAATATCCTCCGCCTCCTGGGCAAGGGCGGGAGTGCACAGCATCACCGCCAGCAGCGTGAGCAGCATGAGCAGGTATTTTTTCATCGGTTTCTCCTCCGAATCCGTCATCGTTTCCCCTATGGAACGATTCAAAGGGGAATTATCTTGCATTTTTCAGGCCAATACAAGGAAAAAAGCCTGCCGCGCATGGCACGGCAGGCGGAAAAACAGAATTATTCGGCGTCAACGGGGGCTTCCTCGGTCACTTCTTCACCGGGGATTTCCATATCTTCGCCTTCAACGAAAGCTTCGTCAGCCAGGGCTTCCCGCACAGACAGGCTGATGCGCTTGGCTTCGGGATCTACGCCCAGAACCTTCACGCGAACCACCTGACCAACGGCCAGCACGTCTTCCACCTTGGCAACCCGGGTCAGGGCGCACTGGGAAATGTGAACCAGACCGTCAACACCGGGTTCCAGTTCCACGAAGGCGCCGAAGGGACGGATGCGGACAACCGCACGTTCCAGGATCACGCCGATGGGATACTTTTCTTCGATGTTATCCCAGGGCTTGGGCTGCAGCTGCTTATAGCCCAGCTGGATGCGTTCCCGTTCCTTGTCCAGGGACAGGATCTTCACTTCCACTTCCTGGTTCACGGTCAGCACTTCGCTGGGATGGCCAACACGGCTCCAAGCCAGGTCGGTGATGTGGATCAGGCCGTCCACGCCGCCCAGATCAACGAAAGCGCCGAATTCAGCAAAGCGGCGAACGGTACCGGTCACCACAGCGCCTTCTTCCAGCTTATCCCAAGCAGCGGCCTTCTTGGCGGCGGATTCTTCCGCGATGACAGCCTTGCGGCTGGCCACGATGCGCTTCTTCTGCTGGTCGACGTCGATGATCTTCAGTTTCATTTCCTGGCCCACAAACTGGGAAATCTTTTCCACATAGCGGGGAGCCAGCTGAGAAGCAGGAACGAAAGCGCGCACGCCGCCTTCAACGGTAGCAAGCAGGCCGCCCTTGACTTCTTCCTTACCCACGGCGTCAACGTATTCCTTGTTTTCGAACTTCACCATCAGCGCTTCCCAAGCCTTGCGGTTGACGATATTGCGCTGAGAGAGCAGGACGTTGCCTTCGCCGTCGTTGACCTTTACAACCTCGACCTCGATTTCGTCGCCGAGTTTGACGTCCTTGTCCACCACGTCAGCCCGCTTGATCAGCCCGTCGGACTTGTAGCCGATGTTGACGCAGACTTCGTCGTCGGTGATCTGCACCACGGTGCCAGTGACCGTCTGGCCGGTGCGAATGCGAACCACAGTCTTTTCAATGTCTTCCATGGTGAGCATGTTTTCATTGTTGACGGGTTCCTGCTGGAGTTCCTGGTCGATGTGTTCCATGTCGTTCATGCGTGTGACAACCTCCTTAAATGACCAATCCGGTGTGGATGCGCCGGCGGCTATTCCTATGTATTCCGTGTGGATATTTGCAAAGTGGGGCGGGATCTCCGCCGCACGTTCCACCAAACAGGTGCGAGGGCAAATGGATTTGCAAACCTCGTATAATTTGCGGGTGTTGGCGCTTTTGCGCCCCCCTACCACCACCATGGCGTCCACCTTCGCCGCCAGGATTTTCGCCTCCTCCTGACGTTTGAACGTGGCCGGGCAGATGGTGCACTTCACTTCCAATTGCGGGATGCGATCCTTCAACAGGCCCACAATTTCCTCCCACTGATGAGGCGGAAATGTGGTCTGGACCACAGCCAGGGCCTTTTCCATGGGGGGCAGCTTTTTCACCGCGGCCACATCCGGAATGATATGGCAGCGCCCCCTGCACCAGCCGGCGGTACCCTGCACCTCTGGATGATCCGGCGCACCGATGAGCAGCACAGGCACCCCTTTCTCACCACTTTTGCGAACGATCTGATGCAATGCGTTCACAAACTGACAAGTGCAATCCCGGATTTCCAGGCCCTTTTCCCTGCATGCCGCCTCCACATCCGGGGAAACCCCGTGGCTGCGCAGCAGGATGATACCGTCTTTCGCATCCTCCACCCGATCGATGGGCAGCACCCCTTCATTTTTCAGGGCTGCCACCGCCTCCGGGTTATGGATCAATTCGCCCAACGAGTAGCAGGCAATGCCTTTTTCCCGGGCCTCCCGGGCCGCCAGCAAGGCCTGTTCCATAGCCCTGCGCACACCGGAGCAGTACCCGGCGTATCGCGCAATGGTGTACGGCATACACATACCACCCCGAAATACGAGCGAATATGGAAGAGTTCGACGTTCATTCCTTTTTTCCTGCTGATTTCAAAAAATTTTTTTAAATTTTTATTAAATTGCAGGACATTCCGGAAAATGGATCCGAACCCTCCACATAATATCATATCATATCTCTTTGAGCCTGTCTATGCACAATCAAAGGAAATTTCAGCAAATTTTTGGATATTATCCTTTTTCTCCCCTTTCCCGCTTTTTTCTCTCTTTATATTCCAATCCCGCCCCAAATATACGCAAAAAATCCCGCCGAAAACTGCGGCGGGAATCCATCCAATACCATTTACAAATCCCGATGAGTAAAGCTAATTGTTCCATTCACCGTTTCTGCCACCGTCTGGCCACTGCCAAGGAGGCAATATTTATAGGTGCAAAGCCCCTCCAGCCCCACCGGCCCCCGTGCATGGAGCTTGCCCGTGGCAATGCCCACCTCCGCTCCAAAGCCATAGCGGAAGCCATCGGCAAAGCGGGTGGAGCAATTCACGTATACCCCGGCGCTGTCCACCCCCGCAAGGAAGCGCTTTTGCGCCTGCTCATTTTGGGTTAAGATCGCATCGGTATGATGGGAGCCAAAGCGATTGATATGGGCAACGGCCTCCTCCAAGGAATCTACAATTTTGATGGAAAGAACGGCGTCCAGATATTCCGCCGCCCAATCTGCCTCCGTGGCCGGAGTGCAGTCCACAATAGCCCGCGTCCGCTCATCTCCCCGGATTTCCACGCCCTTTTCCGTAAGCGCCTGAACGCAGACAGGCAGAAAATCCTTGGCAATATCCCTGTGCACCAGCAGCGTTTCCGTGGCATTGCATACGGCCAGGGCCTGGGTTTTGGCGTCCACCGTCACTTTCACTGCCATCTGCACATCCGCCGCCGCATCCACATAGGTGTGGCATAAGCCCTCCGCATGGCCCATTACGGCAATGCGGGTATGATTCATAATATACTTCACAAATTCATTGCTGCCCCGTGGGATGATGAGGTCAATGGATTCATCCTGGGAAAGCATTTCGTTTACGTCATCCCGGGTTTCCAAAAGGGCGGCCCATCCATCCGGCAAAAGGCCCCGGCATCCTTCTTCAATCGCAGCAAACAGCGCCCGATTGGTGCGCAGCGCTTCCCTGCCGCCCTTTAA
>SVGW01000013.1 GCA_015056125.1 Clostridiales bacterium
CAGGAAAGGAAGAAAAAGCTGTGGATCAATCGTTGATTTTAGCGTCCGCCTCTCCCCGGCGCAGGGAGCTGGTGGGATATATGGGCATCCCCTTTGAAGTTATCTGCGCAGACGCCGAAGAAGTAAAGGACGGTGCCCCCGAAGTGGTGGTGCAGGAAAATGCCTACCGCAAGGCCCTGGCCGTAGCGCTGCAGCATCCGGGCAGGGTGGTGCTGGGCGCGGATACCATCGTATTCCAAAATGGCAAAGTGATGGGCAAGCCCCGGGATGAAAAAGAAGCCCGGGAGATGATCCATCGTCTTTCCGGGCAGTGGCACGAAGTGTATACCGGGGTATGCGTGCTCAAGGGTGATCACCGGGATGTGCGCTGCGATGTATCCCGGGTGCAATTCGTATCGCTTTCCCCGGAAGCCATTGCCGCCTATGTGAAAACCGGCGAACCCATGGACAAGGCCGGCGCCTATGCCCTTCAGGGCCGGGGCGGCATGTTTGTCCGGCGCATCGAAGGCAGCTATTCCAATGTGATCGGCCTGCCCATGTCCCTTACCCGGGATATGCTTCTGGCGGCGGGCGTTGAGAATTTGTAAGAGAATGGATGAAGATATATGGCCATCATTGCTCCCGATATCGGTATTGACCTTGGCACTGCCAATACCCAGGTATACGTAAAGAAAAAAGGCATTGTGATTGACGAGCCCTCCATCCTGGTGGTGGATCGGGGCGGCCGCCACGCCATCCGCGCCATCGGCGAAGAGGCCAGGGTGCTGCTGGGCCGCACCTCCGGAGACGTGACCAGCGTGCGCCCCCTTTCTGACGGCATGATCCGGGATTTTGATATGACCCAGTACATGCTCCAGTATTTTGTGCGCAAGGCCATCGGCGCCTCCCGCCTGGTAAAGCCCCGGGCGGTGATCACCATCCCCTGCCGGGTATCCCCCATCGAACGGCGGGCCATCCGCAAAGCGGCGGTATACGCCGGGGTGCGGGATGGGCAATTGCATCTGGTGGAAAAGCCCTTTGCTGCCGCGGTGGGATCGGGGCTTCCGGTATTTGAGCCCATCGGCTCCATGGTAGTGGATATTGGCGGCGGCACCACGGAAGCGGCTGTGATCAGCCTGGGCGGCGTAGTGGTATCCCGCTCCATCCGCATTGGCGGCGTGAAAATGGATGAAGCCATCATCGCTTATGTGAAGCGGGAATTTAATATGCTCATTGGCGACCGCACGGCGGAGGACGTGAAAATGTCTCTGGGCGCGGCGCTGCCCTTAAAGGAGGAACGCCGGGTGCTGGTGCGGGGCCGGGACATGATCACTAATCTGCCCCAGACGGCGGAGCTTTCCTCCACCCAGGTATACGAAGCCCTGAAAGGCCCCTGCCAGGCCATTTTATCTGCGATCCAGAATGTGCTCGAGCGCACGCCCCCCGAATTGGCAGGGGATGTGATGCGCGCCGGCATCCATTTAACCGGCGGCGGCGCTCAGCTTTTCGGCCTGGATCAGTATATTGCCTCCGAGCTGGATATGCCCGTGCTGTTGGCCCGGGATTCCATGAGCTGCGCGGCTTTGGGAGCCGGGCACCTGGCCGATAATATCGAGCTGCTGCACCGGATCGGCAAATCCAGCTTCCTGCGCGAGGAAGGCGAGGAGTAAAAAGACATGGCGAGAAATCAGGAACGGCAGTTTTCCGAACGGGAAAACCTCCTGCCCCAGGATCTGGGGCAATCCCCCTACGAAACGGAAGAGCGCCTGCCCGCCTGGGCGGCTCATCCCAAAAGGGACGGTTCCCAAGGGGAAGCGGACCCGGCTTCAGGCACCGTGCATCAAGGAAAAGCCCAGGAGTCTGCGTTGCCTGAAGAAAATCAAGAGGATTCCGAAATTCGCAGGCCCCTGTTTACCCCTCATGATCAGGAGCGGGCGGAGGACGCCTGGGAAAAGGAAGCCAAGAAGGTAGAAAGCGCCTCGGAGCGGCGCTTTAAGGCCGTGCACGAAAAAAGCGAAAGCACGGAAGAAAAAAAGCCCCGCCCTGACAAAAAGGACGGTAAAAAAGCCCCGTCCAAGAAAAATAGCAAAAAGAAAAAGAAAAAAAAGAATCAAACCGATGATGACCGCCGCTCCTTTATCAAGAGCCTGGTGATCATCGCGATCTGCGCAGTGCTATTCCTGGGGGTAGCGCTGATGGTGGTATCCAATTTTGTAAGCCATCCCCTTTTGAACGTGCCCCGGCAGATGATCACTTCCGTGATCACCCCGGTGCAATCCTTCTTTTCCTCCATCACCGGCAATGTGGTGGATTATTTGCGCACCTTAAAAATCCGGGGCAACCTGGAATACGAATATGAGCAGCTCACCATCCTTCTGGATGATTATGCCAACCAGATCGCGGAAAATGAAGAGCTGCGCAGGATCAATGAAGAGCTCTACGCCCTCCTGGATGAGCAGGAACGCAACCGGGAAATGCTCCCTGTAGCCGCCACCGTCATCGGCACCGATTCCTCCAACTATTTTTCCACCCTCACCCTGGACGTAGGCTCCAACAGCGGCGTGGGAGAATATATGGCAGTGGTGGCCCAGGGCGGCCTGGTGGGGGTTACCTACGATGTGGAGCCGGATAAATGCCAGGTGCGCTGCATTATCAGCAGCGATTGCACCGTGGCCGCGCTGATCCAATCCAGCCGGGACCAGGGATCCGTAAAAGGCACCTTGGGCGTAAACGGCGAAGCCATGTGCCGCATGTATTATCTGCCCGATAATTCCCTGCCCCGCCCCGGCGATGTGGTGGTCACATCCGGCGTGGGCCTGGAATTCCCCAAGGGCATTCCCATTGGCTATATCCGGGAAAGCACCCGGGGCATGGAAGAAAATAAATCCTACGTAGTATTGGAGCCGGTAGTGGATTTTCAGCACCTGGAATATGTGACGGTATACCGCTATAAGCCCGCTTACACCGAAACGGCCCAGGCCCGGGATAACGCTTCCGCCCTGGAATTGGAGCCCATGTCCACTGTGCGGCCCGTGCCCACCTGGCAGGTAGGCTCTGTGAGCGATTTTATTTTCGCTCCCACCGCTACCCCGAATGGCATGACTCCCGCTCCCTCCCCCGAAGCATCCCTTTCGCCGGAAAGCACCCCTGAGGGGCAGACCCCCTCTCCCACCGCCACCCTTGACCCGGAAGCAACGCCCGTGCCTGAAAATCTGGAATACAAAACGGCCAGCGATGCGGCCATTACCCCCACCCCCTCGCCCCGGCCCACGCCTACGCCTACGCCCACCCCGGAGCCCACCCAGGACCCCGGCGCCATGACCGTGGAGGAAGAAGAGTGAAGGAACTGAAAAAAGGGGGCAAGGCCCTGCTTTTGACCGTGCTGGCCTATCTGATTCAAGTGTGCGTGATGCAGCACCTGGCCATTGGCAACGTCAATGGCAGCATGCTTTTTACCATGCTGGCCATTCTCACGGTCTCCTGCGGTAAAAAATACGCCTTCTGCGCCTCCTGCCTCATCGGCATGCTCATGGAAAGCATGCTCTCCAATGTGGCAGCCCTGTATGTGGTGGCCTATCCGGTGATCACCATGCTCTGCGCTCAGTATTTTGCCGATATGACCGATCGGCAGCGGGAGCGCCGCCGGATGATGAGCCAGGGCCGCCGCCATTACCGGGAAAGCGATCTGCCCGCCCATCTGCGCATTCCCCTTTGCGCCATGCTGATGGATTTGATTCTCAATATTGTTTTGTGCGCCTATCTGTATCTCACCGGCGTGGAAATCACCATGCTTCATGCAGGCCGCGTGGCTGCCAGCGTGCTATATACCGGCGCCCTGGCCGTGATTGTGATGGTGCCCGTGCGCTATTTCCTGGGCATGTATCCCCGCCGAAAAAGGCGCGATAAGGGAGGTGAGCTTCTGTGAGAGATGAATTTAAGAAAAATAAAGCCCGAAAGAAAAAAGAAAATCAGCTGAACTTTCGCTTCCTTTTATTTTCCGCGCTGGTAATGGCCATGTTTGGCGTGCTGGTGTACGGCTTATTTGATCTGCAGATCGTAAAGGGCGCCGATTATGCCGCCCAGACCGGCAAGGAATCCATCAAAACCATTCCCATCAAAGGCAACCGCGGCATGATCACCGACGTAAACTCCGTGATCCTGGCCCGCAGCGAAAAAACCTATAACGTCACCTTCTATCGGGAAAGCCTGGATTGGGATTATTCCACCAAAATGCTCCTGGAAGCCATTGAAATTATCGAAAAATACGGCTGCACGGTGGACGTATCCTCCCCCCTTACCCGCAATAAAGAAACCGGCGCATGGGAATTTAACTTTGGCTCCGGCATTTCCCAAAGCGCTTGGGATATCCGAAAAAACTATTTCTACGGCAACAATTACCTCAAAGAATACAATTATCCCACCCCCGAGGCCTGCTTTACCCGCCTGCGCCAGCGCTATGGCTTCACCGATATCGGGGACGGCTATTACCTTTTGCAATTGGATGACGACGGCGAATCCATTGTGCCGGATGTGACCGACCCCAACACCGAAGCAGTGGCAGAAACCATCCGGGTGGATGAAGCCACGGTGCTCAAAGTGCTGGCAATCAACACCACCATGCAAGATAATGTCTTCAACTCCCTGCCCATTCCCTTTGCCAATGACGTGCCCTACGAAGCGGTAAGCGAAATCGAAGGGCGCAGCATGTCCATGCCCTGGATCGGGGTAGAAATCGGCGAAAAGCGGGTGTACCCCAAGAATTCCCTGGCCTCCAATATCATCGGCTACACCAGCCGCATCCAGAGCGCGGAATATTATTACAGCGATCTGCAGCCCGCCGGCTATGCCCTTAACGACCATATCGGCCAGGACGGCATTGAAGCCAGCATGGAAAGCTGGCTCACCGCCAATATTTCCGAGCGTCAGGGTTCCCGGGTGGTGGAAACCGACCCCATGGGCAACGTGACCCGGGAGCTTTCCTATACCGAGCCCACCGACGGCAACACCGTCAAGCTCACCATCAATGCCGAATACCAGGAAGCTGCTGAGCGCTTCATTCGGGATAACGTGGCTGAAGTGCGCCTGATTCAGGAAAAGAAAATGCAGGATTCCAAGTGGCTGGAAACCAACAAGGATAAAATCGCCAGCCGGGACTGGAATGAGTATCCCCTGCAATTGGCCACTACCGGCGTATTGCTGGTGATGGACGTGAAAACAGGCAATATGCTGGCCATGGCCCAGTATCCCAATTATGATTTAAACGCCATGGTTGCGGGCGGTGACGCCGCCCTGGAAGTGGTAAAGGATGAGCGTCATGTGCTTCTCAATTACGCCATCCAGACCCGCGCCGAGCCCGGCTCCATTTTCAAGATGGTCACCGGCCTGGCCGCCCTCACCAACGGCGTGCTCACTCCCACCGAAACCATCAGCGATATGGGCAAATTTGACCTGTATACCAACAATAAAGACGAAGCGCCCACTTGCTGGACCAACTCCCCCTCTCAGCACCAGAACCTGACCATCTCCGATGGTCTCACCAAATCCTGCAACTATTTCTTCTACACCCTGGCTTCCCGCCTCTATGGCAGCGATGCTTCCGAGCGGCTCTACAAATACGCCGCTCAAATGGGCCTGACCAGCAAAACGGGCATTGATCTGCCCGGCGAACTGCGCTCCATCGTAGGCAACGCCACCAACCTCTACGACCAGACGGTAAGCCTCCAGGAGCAGGTAACCAGCACCCCCATCATCGTAGCCAACGCTATCAAAAAGCATCTGATCAACTACGGCGCCAGCTACGGCATTGAATATGACGAGGCCCGTCTGGATCGGTGCATTAAGCTGCTGATGGATATGGCTGTAAACACCGGTTCTGACGACTGGGTGGTAAACGCACGCCCCATCTTCATGACCGAACTGAATATGACCCGCACCATGGTGATGCAGGCCGCCCTGATGAGAGATTTGTGGACCTATTTAAACACCATCAAATGGGGCGGATCCCAGGAGATTCAGATGGGCATTGGCCAGTCCATCACCCTGATCACCCCCATTGCCGCCGTGCGCTATGTGGGTGCACTAAACAACAAGGCCATCGTATGGAACCCTCAGATCATCGATTCCATCGTATCCCCCGAAGGCGAAATTCTCTCCCAACGCTCCGCCACCGTATTTGGCACCTTGGACAGCGCCGTGCCCTATCTGCCCTACATACTCAAGGGGATGGAGGGCGTGGTTGACGATTCCGGTACTGCTGCCAGCCACTTTGACGATTGGAAATACAAAGCCAAGGAAGTCATGGCCGGAAAGACCGGAACCTCCCAGGTGACCATCGGCGGCATCAAGCTGGACCTTGAAAACAACGCCTGGTTCGTTGCGCTGACCCCCAAGGAGAACCCCGAAATCGCCATTGTATCCTTTATTCCCAACGGCTATTCCGGCGGTCACTCCACCATGGCGGCCCGGGACTTCATCGAATTCTACCTGGATGAAAAGGCCAAGGCGAAGGATACCTTCGACCTGCCCGGCGGAAATAGCCTGGCGCCGTAATGGGAAATATGGCGGGGGAACCGATTGGAAAATTTTTGTGTATGGATACTTCTAACTTTTTTCTCCCTGTTTTGTAATTTTTCATTGGAGGCAAGCATCATGGCCCGTATCTTTGCGATCATGTCCGGAAAAGGCGGCGTGGGAAAAAGCACGCTGGCGGCCGCTTTGGCAGAATATTACGCCCTCAAGGGCATGAAGGTGGCCCTTTTGGACGGGGATACCGGCCTTCGCTGCGCCGATCTGATGCTGGGCTTGCAGGATCGGGTGGTGTATGACCTGGGGGACGTGATTGAAAACCGCTGCGGTCTGAACCAGGCCCTGGTTTCCTCCCCCAAATGGGAAAACCTTTCCCTTCTTGCCGCGCCCCAGCTTCTGCGTTCCTCCGATTTAAAGGCCAAGGAAATGGCCAAGATCATCGCCCGGCTTTCTGCCCGCAATGATCTGGTATTGCTGGATGCTCCTGCCGGTATTGGCCGGGGGCTTAAAAATCTGCTGGGCGCCAATGCCGAGTCCATTCTCGTGGCCACCCCGGATGACGTATCCATCCGGGATGCAGAGCGGCTTTCCTCTCTCCTGGCCCAGCGCGGGGAAATGCATCCCGGCCTCATTCTCAATCGGGTGAGCCGGCAGCTGGTGAAAACCGGAGAAATGCTGCCCCCGGAGCAATTGGCCGCTGCTCTGGATTTGCCCCTGATGGGCATTCTGCCCGAAAGCAAGCATATTTACAGGGCGCTTCTGCGCCATGAAACGGCCCTGCACTGCGGAGATAAGCAGGTATTGCAGGCCATTGAAATCACCGCCTCCCGGCTGCTGGGCGCTGATACGCCCCTGCCTGAATATGCCCCCAGCCCGGTATGGCGCTTTTTTTCCCGCGGAGGTGACTTAAAAGCATGATGACCGAAAGCCGGCGCCGCTCCCAGGCCCATTTCGATTGGCCCCTGCTGGTAGCCGTATATGCCCTTTCCATCTTTGGCATTCTCTGTATCACCATGGCCACCTATGATATGGACGTCAGCGCCAATGTGCCCCTTCTGAATAAAATTCTCAATTCCCGCTCCAGCACCTGGCAGTCCATTTTCCTTCTGGTTTCCCCGGTGATTATTGCCGTGGTCATGGCCATTCCCACCGAAATTATCCGCACCCGCACCCAACTGGCCTATTTCGGCGTATTGGCGCTCTTGGTGATCACGTTGCTGGCCGGCGAAGTATCCAACGACTTAAAGGGCTGGCTGGATACCGGCCTTGGCCGCTCCATGCAGCCCAGCGAATTTGCCAAGCTATCCATTTTGCTGATGCTGGCCCGTCACATGTCCCGCATTGAAAAACCCATGAGCAAATTCAAGGATTTCATGCGGATCATGCTGATGGTGGGCGTTCCTGCGCTGGTGATTCTGGCCCAGGGCGAAACGGGCACCGTTATTGTAATCGCCTTTATGTTCATCACCATGATCTACTTTGGCGGCGTGGATATGAAGGTGCTGCTGGGCATTTTGGCCGTAGCGGCTATCGGCATTGGCATTATCGTGGCCTATGGCCTCATGGCCGAGGATCTGGACTACCGCATTGAGCGCCTCCTGGCCTTCCTGGACCCCGAAAAATATTCCCAGTCCGGCGGCTATCAGATTATTAAATCCCAAACCGCCATTGGCTCCGGGCAAATGACCGGTATCGGCACCTTTGTGCCCGGCTCCTTTACCACCCTTCAGTATGTGCCTGAAAGCTCCACCGACTCCATTTTCTCCGTAGTGGGAGAATCCTTTGGCTTTGTGGGCTGCGTGGCCGTGCTGCTGGTGTACATGTTCATTATTTTCAGAATGCTTTATCTGGCCCGGTTCACCTATGATAAATTCGGCCAACTGGTGATCATTGGCGTCATGGCCATGCTGTTTTTCCACGTATTCCAGAATATTGCCATGGGCCTGGGCCTGATGCCCATTACGGGCATTCCTTTGCCCTTCCTAAGCTACGGCGGATCCAACTTTGTAACCAATATTGCCGGCATCGCCCTGGTGCTCAATATGACCAAGGGCCGCTCCGCTGCCTCCATGATCACCATGCCCCTGCCCAAAATGCGCATGAACCGATAAAGGAGGATTTTTCTCATGAGCAAGCCTTTTTCTGTTTTGCATGACATCCACTGCCACTCGTTCCTCTCCAACTGCTGCCATGATGAAACATGCGTGGCCCCGGCCATTTATCAGCAGGCCAAAGAATGGGGATACGACACCCTCTGCCTGGCGGATCACCTGTGGGACAGCGATGTGCCCGGCGCTTCCGAATGGTATGCGCCCCAGGATATTCCCCATGTGCTTTCTTCCAATTGCCGGGATATGATCCCCGGCATGCGCTGCCTGCTGGGCTGCGAAACGGAATACTGCGGGGGCGGCAAGCTGGGCCTTTCCCGGGAACACTTTGATCTCTTTGATTTCGTTGTGATTCCTCCCAATCATTTTCATATGAAAAATTTTGTGCGTCCAGAGCACATTGCTTCTCCCCGGCAAATCGCCGATCTGTTTATGGATCGGCTGGAGGAGATCGGGCAATTGGCTATCCCCCATGAAAAGGTGGGCATTGCTCATATCACCTGCGGCCTCATTTACAAAGAGGATCCGCCCCAGGTGTTTAAGCTGCTGGATGAAAAAAGAATGCGGAGTATCTTTGATGTATTCGCCAAAAAAGGCGACGGCATTGAGCTGAACGCTTCCTCCTTCACCGGCTGGGAAGAAAAGCCCGAAGTTCTGCGTCCATATCAGTGGGCCAAGGAATCCGGCTGCAAATTCTACTGCGCTTCCGATTCCCATAAGCTGGAGAACTATGCCACCGTGGGCCAGCGGCTGCCCGCCATTGTGGAAGCCCTGGGCCTTACGGAAGAAGATCGCTACATCGTGCCGGAAAAATAAAGGATTTTCCTGTATCCCGAGTCTTCCGTGCTTGACCGTTTCTCTTTTTGGTGCTATAATTTTTCTATTGGCGATGAAGGAGAACAAAGCCTCCATCCGCCGCGCCTCTCAAGAGAAGGGCTGCCAATGGCTGGAAGCTGCCCGGGGCGCGAGGAGGAAATTCGCTCCGGAGCTGCGGCGCCGAAAGATGAGTAAGCGCTGCCGTTTCCCGCGTTAAGGGATTGGAGGGCGGTGCTTTTGCATCGCTGAAATTGGGTGGTACCGCGTGCGCCTATCACGCCCCATGGCATTTGCTGCCAGGGGCGTTTTGATTGTCCGGGCATCATGGCCCGAATTGGAGGGAAAAAAGGAATGGATATCCGGGAAAACCTGCAAAAAATCAGTGAAGAATTGAAACAAGAATTGCTCGCCATCGCTACCGTTCAGGAATTGGAAGCCCTGAAGGTGAAGGTGCTGGGCAAAAAAGGCTCTCTGACGGCGCTTTTGCGCGGCATGGGCCAGCTCTCCCCTGAAGAAAGGCCCAAGGCCGGCCAGCTCATCAATGAAACCCGGGAACAGCTCACCGCCCTGCTGGACGAAAAGCAGCAGGCCCTGGCCCTGAAGGAAAAGGAAGAGCGGCTTCTCAAGGAAGCCATTGACGTCACCGAGCCCCGGGATCTTCCCCAGATCGGCGCCGTTCACCCCATGCAGCTGGTGCTGAACGAAGTATTGGATTGCTTCACCAGCATGGGCTTCTCCGTGGCGGAAGGCCCCGAAGTGGAATTGGATCACTATAATTTTGAGCTTCTGAATCTGCCCAAGAACCATCCTGCCCGGGATGCGCAGGATACCTTCTATATCGATGATAATATCGTGCTGCGCACCCACACTTCTCCTGTGCAAGCCCGCACCATGCTCTCTCAGAAGCCCCCCATCCGCATCGTTTGCCCCGGTCGGGTGTTCCGCGCCGATGAAATGGATGCCACCCATAGCCCCGTATTCCATCAGATTGAGGGCCTGGTGATCGATAAGGATGTGACCATGGGCGACCTCAAGGGCACCCTGGATGCTTTCGCCAAGCGCCTCTACGGTAATGATATCGAGGTGCGCTTCCGCCCCTCTTTCTTCCCCTTCACCGAGCCTTCTGCCGAAGTGGACCTTACCTGCTTCAACTGCCACGGTAAAGGCTGCCGGGTGTGCAAGGGCACCGGTTGGATTGAAGTGCTAGGCTGCGGCATGGTGAACCCCAAGGTGCTGGAAATGTGCGGCATTGATTCCAAGGTGTATTCCGGCTTTGCCTTCGGCATCGGCCTGGAGCGCATCACCATGCTGCGCTACGGCATCAAGGACCTGCGCCTCCTCTTTGAAGGCGATCTGCGCTTCCTCAAGCAGTTCAGGTAACGGATTTTATGGCGGAGGGAATGCTTTTGAGTCAAAAACACCTCCTCCGCACCTCCCCCGAAAACCTGCTTTGGACTTGATTTTGATAAGGGCCAGACAGGTTTCCCAATGAAGCTTTGATATTGTTGTATCGCGGGGAAAAAAGATGGCAATTGTGGCCCTGTCCCATCCCGAATCGGTTTTCGGGAAAGGGGTGCAGGGGGAAACCCACTTTTGCCATCAAAAGTGGGTTTCCCCCTGCAAAATAGGAGGTCTCTTAAGAATGAAAGTATCCATGAAATGGCTCAAGCAGTACGCCGATATTCCCATGGACGCGGACAGCTATGAAAGCCGTATGATTATGACCGGCACGGGCGTGGAAGGTATCGATGACCTGGGCGCGGAACTGGAAAACGTAGTGGTTGGCAAAGTGCTCACCTGCCGGGACCATGAAAACAGCGATCATCTCCACGTATGCACCGTGGATGTGGGCGAAGCTGAACCCCTTCAAATCGTGTGTGGCGCGCCCAACGTGAAGGAAGGGCTGCTGGTGCCTGTTGCCAAGATCGGGGCCAAGCTTCCCGGCGGCATCACCATTAAAAAAGGCAAGCTCCGCGGCGTGGAAAGCCAGGGCATGCTCTGCTCCGGCCCCGAATTGGGCGTTCCGGTGGAATTGTACCCCTCCGTGGGCGATGCCGGTTTGCTGATCTTCCATGAAGAATATCCCCTGGGCGCTGATGTGAAGCCCATTTTCGGCCTGGATGACAAGGTGATTGATTTTGAAATCCTTGCTAATCGCCCGGACTGCCTGTGCGTGTGGGGCGTAGCCCGCGAAACCGCCGTGGCCATGGGCACGGAGCTGAAGCTGCCTGAAATTTCCGTGAAGGAAGTGGGCGGCGATATCAGCGATTATGCCAAGGTGGAAGTATCGGAAGCGGAACTCGCTCCCCGCTATGCTGCCAAGGTGATCAAGAATGTGCGCGTGGCGCCCTCTCCTGCCTGGCTGCGCCAGTATCTCCACGCTGCTGGCATGCGCTCCATTAACAACGTGGTAGATATCACCAACTTCATCATGCTGGAAACCGGCCATCCCATGCACGCCTTTGACCTTGCCAAGGTGCGCGGCCGCCACATCATCGTGCGCAAGGCCGAAAAGGGCGAAACCCTCACCACCCTGGACGGCAAGAACTACGAGCTGGCCGGAGGGGAACTGATGATTTGCGATGAAGTGGGCCCCACCGGCCTGGCCGGCATCATGGGGGGCGAAGAGAGCGAAATCACCGAATCCACCCAGGAAGTGCTCTTCGAGTGCGCGGCCTTTGACCGCACCTCCATCCGCGTCACTGCCCGCGCCCTGGGCATCCGCACCGAGGCCTCCGGTCATTTTGAGCGGGGCGTATCTCCCGCCACGGTGATGGACGCCCTGATGCGCGCCTGCCAGATGGTGAATGAACTGGACGCCGGCGATGTGGTATCCGGCGTGTATGATTATTATCCCCATCCCATTATCCCTGCCACCCTCACCGTTTCCTGCCAGCGGATGGCCCGCCGGGCGGGCGTGGAAATTGCGCCCGAGGAAATGGAAAATATTCTGAAAAAGCTGCAGTTCACCGTATCCCGCAACGGGGATGAAATGGTGGTCACTGCTCCTGCTTTCCGCCAGGATGTGGACCAGGAAGCGGATATCTGCGAAGAAGTGCTGCGCTATGCGGGCTATGACCTGATTCCCATCACCCGCCTCCGGGGCGAAAACACCATGGGCGGCCAGAATGAAAAGGGGCGCCGCCAGGCCGCCCTCCGCGCCCAGCTTACCGGCATGGGCTTCTATGAAAGCATGACCTTCTCCTTCATTTCCGCCAAGTCCATCGCTCAATTGGGCCTGCCGGAGGATGATAAACGCAATCAGCCCCTGATGGTGCTCAATCCCCTGGGCGAGGATACCGCCTGCATGCGCACCACGCTGCTTTGCGGCCTGCTCAAAACCCTGTCCACCAACATCAAAAATGGCAATGAAAACGGCCGGCTCTATGAAATGGGTACCATCTTTGACGCCCACAACCGCACAAAGGAAGGCCTGCCCACCGAAACCCCCGCTCTGGCCATCGGCATGTATGGCGATGCGGATTTCTATGCCATCCGCGGCGTGGTGGAAGCCCTGTGCCAGAAGGCGGGCATGGCCTATGAAATCGCGGCCTGCGAAGAAGCCTATCTCCATCCCGGCCGCCGGGCTGCCATCCTGGTGGAGGGCGAAGTATTGGCCGTGCTGGGCGAAATTCATCCCGACGCTGCCCAGCGCTTTGATATCACCGGTCGCGCCTATGTGGCCCAGGTGAATCTGCCCGTGTTCTTTGCCCATTCCGTGCCCCTGGGCACGGTGAAATCCATCGCCCGCTTCCCTGCCGTGAACCGCGATCTGGCGCTGGTAATGAAGGAAAGCCAGCAGGTGGGGCCCCTGATGAACGCCATCAAGGCGGGCTGCGGCGCCATGCTGGAGGACATCCGCATGTTCGACGTGTTCCGCGGCGCACAGATTGGCGAAGGCAACAAGTCCGTAGCCTTCTCCCTCACCTATCGCGCTGCCGATCATACCCTCACCGATGAAGAAATCACCCGGCTCACCGACAAGGCGCTCAAGATTGCCAAGGAGCAGTTTGACGCCGTGCTGCGTGCGTAAAATGTAAATATTGCGGGAGGGGGATTTTTGAGTCAAAAATCCCCCCCTCCCGCACCCACCCCAAAAACCAAATGGGAATCCGTGTGATTGATCATCTATCAGCAATGTGTCCCAGTATGGTAAGGCAATTCAAATGTTACACCCTGCAATCTGCAGGGCCTTTTTATTTCCTCTAATCCAGATTACAATAATATCCGAGGTGATGATATGACCACAGGCGAAAAGATCGCGGCGCTGCGAAAGGAAAAGGGAATCACTCAGGAGCAGATGGCGGAAATGCTGAATGTATCCCGCCAATCGGTATCCCGATGGGAGATGGACGCTGCCTTTCCTGAAACGGAAAAGCTGGTGCGGCTCAGCAAAATTCTGGGCTGCAGCATTGATTTTCTCCTGAATAATGCTCTGGAGGCGCGTACCGAGCGCACCCATCCTTCCGTGCTGGAATGCTTTCGTTTTATCCGGGAATGCGGCTATTTCTTTCTGGCCACCTCCTTGGATCAGCGACCCCGGCTCCGCCCCATGGGCCTGATCTACGCCAATGACCAAGCGCTCTACATCGCCACCGACCGACGAAAGAGCGTATACGATGATCTCATCCGCAATCCGCTGGTAGAGCTGGCCAGCTATAATCTGAATAACCGCCGGTGGATTCGGATAAGCGGAAAAGCGGAAGTGGAGAATGATCCGGGGATTCAGGCAGAAATGATAGCGCTCTATCCCATGATTCGCCAGGAATTCATTCAGAAGGATGAAATTTTTCTGGTCATATTCAAGCTATCCATTGAAAGCCTCAAAATCGACTAAGGAGGAAGCCATATGGAACGGAAATCTTATGGTCCCCGCCATGCCATGCCCGTGCAGCCCCTCTTCATCGTGGGCACCCGCAATGAGAATGGCACCCCTAATTTTGCGCCCATCACCTGGGTGAGCAAAACCTGCCGGGAAGGAGAAGAAAACCTGATCGTAATCAGCATGTACGGCACGAAAAAAACCAAGCAAAATACCCACCGCACCAAGCAGCTGACGCTGAATCTGGTGAGCACCGATATGCTGACGCTTACGGATTATCTGGGCAAAGCATCCGGCAAAAACGGCGAAAAAAAAGCCCTGCCCTACGGAATCGGCAGCGCATTGCAGGTGGACGCCCCTACATTGGATGATTCCAAATGGGTGTGCGAATGCGAAGTGGAGCAGCACGTGACCATCGGCCATTCCGACACCTTCTTTTGCCGCATCAAAAATATCCAGATCGATGCCGAAATCGATGTATCCAGCGGCTGGATTGATCTGACCCAGTTTGAACCCGTAATCTATTCCGGCAATTACCATTCCATCGGCGATTTCCTGGGAAAAATCGGGGAGTTTTATTAACAGGTGCATGGGGAACGTTGGGGGGCTTTGCCCCTCCGCCCCACCAGGGGCATTGCCCCTGGACCCTTCCTCCGGACACACAATTCACATAATCAGGCAACGTGCCGGTGACACGCTGGGAAACCGCATTGACCACGGGCACGGCGGCCATGGCCGCCAGCCGGATGCAAAGCATCCGGGGAAAACAGAAAAAACGGCGGGAGAGAAAGCTTGCTTTCTCCACCGCCTTTTTTCATGTTTTCATTGTGCCCGTGTAAATCGCTGCTTCGTTCCCAAAGCTTCTTGCGCATTCAAGCAGCTTAGTTGCTGCGTCTCTGTCGCATACCGGAGTCCAGAGGAGATATTCTCTGGCGCGGGGGTACGGGGGCCGCGGAGGCCCCTGACCGCCCCTCATCTCACCGCTGTAATCTTCTCCAGCAAGAGCAAAAAATCCGCTTCCTCCGCAGCAGGAGCGAAAATGGCGTAGGCGGCCGTGCTGTCGGCAAAATAGGCGCAGTAGGCGCCCTCCCGGCTTGCCAATGTAACCGGCAAATTCATGGCTGTTAAATCGCTGCGAAGCTGCACGTCCAAATGATCCATGAGCAACAGGGGCGCAGCCTCCGCTGGGCGCACGGCGTATACCGTAAAGGCATCGTAAGTTAGGGTCACTTTCCGGGCCGTTTGTCCATCGTAGGCAGCATTTCTGGCCTCCCCTGCCGGGGTGCTTCCAGGAAGAAAAGGAAGGGCTGCCCCAAATAAGCGGGCCAGGGCAGCCACGTCCCCCATATTGGCCGCCTGCATAGGCGTGACAGCCTCCTTTTCTTCCTCCACTACCCACTGGCCCTCCAAATCCTTTTCGGGGATTTCCAATAAAATCGCCGCCAGAAATACCACGGCGATCATCAATGCAGCCGCCATTGCGCTGCCTGCACTGCAAAATAATTTTTTTATTTTACCCTTTCCCATGCTTTTTTCCTTTCCGCTTGCTCCATTCCTGGCCGGCCACGGCACCAATCAGCGAAATCAGCAGGCAAATGAGCCCTACGCCCATGCTTTCATAGGCCGGCAGAAGCAACAGCGCCCCGCCCACCGGGAAAAAGGCGGCCATGGGATGCACGCCCCCAAGGCCTGCCCAAAAGGCCAGGCCCGCCGCCGACATAGGCATCACAGCATAGAGGTGCAAAAGATACAATACCACTCCGGCGTCCCCTTCCATCATCATATACAGGAAAGGGATGCCCTGCAGCGCCAGCGCGAAAAGCACAAGGAGCCCAAAGCGCAAAAGGGCCCGCCGCCCGGCGCTCATACGATCAATGCGCGTACTTCCGCGCCCAGATTTTCGTCCAAATGCTCCGTTTGCCCATTTAAAAAGCCATAGCAGGCCCGGTAAAAGGCCCCGGAAAGCAGCTGCTGCTCTGCCACGGAAAGAAAAGGACATAGGAAAATATTCCGAATCACATCGCCCATGGGCAATGAAAGATAAAGGGGAATCCTTTTAGGCGGCACAAACCCAAAGAGGGAAGGCACATGCTCCTTCTGATGCCAGATGAATATATCCACATATTCCCGGGCCATCTCTCCCAGATATTCTTTCATAAATGCCTCAGGGTCTTTCGCCAGGGCCAGGCACTTTTTCAGCCGGGGCGCATCAAAAAATTCCCGGGCCATTTTTTTCTGCTGCGCTTCACTGTGGGATTCCGGATGCTCAAAGACATGAAAAAGATAGCATTTGATCAGCGAAGGATCGGGGTTTTTTCTATCTTTTTTCCAATGATCCCCCAGCAGCAGCAATTCCCGCTGCACAGATAAATCCCCGGGGTTTTCCTGCTCTTTCATGAGCAATTGCTCATACCTCTCCCGCTCATTCCCAGCCATATCTTTTCACATCCTTCTCCTTTAGTATACCATTTCTTCGCTCCTCTCACAACCTTTTCCCATGATTATGTTACAAATTCTTTGCAAATTTATGTGGATTTTACAATTACACTATGCTATAATAGAAATTGGAATCTTATCGGATTTCGGAAAACAGCCCGCCGGGCGCTGCTTTTTCCAAATTCTTCCCCGGCCTGCCGGAAGGGCAAACCTCCGGCGCAAATCTAAGGAGGAAATCACTTTGGACACTCCCATAGGCGGTCTATTACTCATTCAGGTGGTATTGATTGCAATCAACGCATTCTGCGCAGCGGCGGAAATCGCCGTGGTTTCCCTCAGCGAAACCAAACTGCGGCACCAGGCAGACGAGGGCGATAAAAAGGCCCAGAAGCTGCTGAAAATGGTGCTGGAGCCCTCCGGCTTCCTCTCCACCATCCAGATCGCCATCACCCTGGCTGGTTTTCTGGGCAGCGCCTTTGCTGCGGAAAACTTCTCCGATCCCCTGGTCAACCTGATCGTGAATGTATGGGGCTTTAAGGCCATTCCTGCCGCCACCCTCAACACCCTTTGCGTGGTATTGATCACGCTGATTCTGTCCTATTTCACCCTGGTTTTTGGCGAACTGGTGCCCAAGCGTATCGCCATGAAAAAAACGGAAGCCGTGGCCCGGGCAGTATGCGGAATCATCAATGGCATGTCCAAAGTGGTGAAGCCCATTGTGTGGCTGCTGTCTAAATCCGTAAATGCCGTGCTGCGCCTCTTTGGCATCGATCCCGCCGCCGATGAGGAGGAAGTGACGGAAGATGAAATTCGCATGATGGTGGATATGGGCGAAGAAAAAGGCGCCATTGAAACCAATGAGCGGGATATGATTGAAAATATCTTTGAATTCAATAATATGACCGCTGCCGACTGCATGACTCACCGCACCGATGTGTATGCCCTGCAGGCGGATGAAAGCAGCGAAGAAATTCTCAAAATTATCTCTGAAAGCGGCAAATCCCGCTTTCCCGTATACGGCGAGGATCTGGATGACGTGCTGGGCACCGTGAACTCCCGGGACTTTTTGATTGCCCTGTCCAACGGCCAGCAAAAGACCCTTCACGATCTTTTGCGCCCCGCCTATTTTGTGCCCGAATCCGTGCGCACGGATGTGCTCTTTCGGGAAATGCAGAAGAATAAAACCCATCTGGCCATCGTAGTGGATGAATACGGCGGCACCAGCGGCTTGATCACCATGGAGGATTTGCTGGAAGAAATCGTGGGCGATATTGACGATGAATACGATGACGCCACGCCCCAGGATATCCAGAAAATGGCCGATGATACCTATCGTATTGCCGGCGGCACCGATTTGGAAACCATCAATGATACCCTTTCTTTGGAACTGCCCACCGAGGAAGAATTTGAATCTCTGGGCGGCTTGATCTACAGCCAATTGGCCACTATTCCCAAGGATGGCACCCACCCTGTGGTGGAATGCTTCGGTGTGCGCATCCGGGTGGATGAAATTGTGGACAGGCGGGTAGAATGGGCTACGGTGACCGTGCTGCCCAAAGAAACAAAAGAAGACGAAAAAGAAGACTAATCTCCCCCACAGGAGGAAACCATGGTTGACGTATTGATTGTAGGAGGCGGCCCGGCTGGCTGCTCTGCGGCTCTCACATTGAGAATGCGGGGAAAAAGCGTGCTCATGGCCTATGCCGGGGGCGGCGCTTTGGAAAAAGCGGCCCAGGTGGATAATTACCCCGGCCTTCCCCATCTTTCCGGCCAGGAGCTGCTTCATCGCATGCGGGAGCAGTGCCGGGAGGCGGGCGTGGAAATCCGGGAAAACCTGGTGCAGCGGGTGCTGCCCATGGGCGAAAGCTTTTCGGCCATGCTGGGCAATGATCTTGCCCAGGCCCGTGGCGTGATCATCGCCACCGGCACCGCACGGGTGGCCATGATCCCTGGAGAAGAGGCCTTGGTTGGCGTGGGGGTAAGCTACTGCGCCACCTGTGATGGCATGTTTTATAAAAATAAAAAGGTGGCCGTTATCGGTGCCTGGGAGGAAGCGGTGGAGGAAGCCAATTTTCTTGCTTCTTTGGCGTCGGAAACCACCTACTTCATTGAAAAAAAGCATGATACCGCCGCCTTAAACCCCGCCATTACCGTAGCGGAAGAAAAGGCGTCCTCCATTTCCGCCCGGGATGGGCAGATCTATGTAAACGATACGGCCTTTGACGGCGTATTCGTGCTGCGCCCCGCCATGGCGCTTTCTCAATTGATGCCCGAACTTGAAACCAAAGACGGCCATATTCTCACCCACGAGGGCTTCCTGACCAGCGTGAAAAACGTGTGCGTGGCAGGAGACGCCGCCGGCACCCCCTACCAGATCGCCAAGGCCGCTGGCGATGGCAATGCCGCCGCCCTGATGCTCAATAAATTACTGGATGAAACGAAAGCCACCTAAGGAGGGATGATGCCCTTGAAGCGCTTATTTTGCCTGCTGCTTACCCTTGGCCTGCTGCTTTCCGTGATGCCCTTTGCCCTGGCCGCGCCCACCCGGGAAATTCAGCGCAGCGAAATCACAGTGGACCTGGAATTGGAATCCCTGCTGGATCTGGTGTTGGGCGCTGCGGTGATGCGGGGAGTGAACGCCCTGGAAGAAAACCAGGCGCCCGATCCTTCCCTGGTGGAGGGCATGCTCGCCCTGGGCCTCTATTCCCAATATCTACCCTATCACGGCGCCGATCTTTGGGAAAACCGCGCCTCCCTCACCCATGATGAAATCAGCGGCTATTACGGCCGGATTTTTTCCTATGGCAATTATGCCATCCCTGCTTCTGTATCCGGGGAAGGCGTTATCCTCACAAAGCAAGGCATGGATTTTGATCTTTCCGCTCTGCAAAATAACCCCATTATCGGTACCCATGTGTATTCCACTGCTTTTGACGGCACTCATGTAACCTTGGCCTGCGATCTATTTGCTTACTATGGGGATTTCGGCCAGGCCCCGGAATTTTTGCCCGAAGACGCCCTTACCTGGCTATGCAATGCGCAGGTAACCTTGGAATACAGCCCAGATCAAGCCCAGCACTACACTGTATGCGCCTTTTCCCTGTCCAAAGCCTATCTGGATGGCATGATCTATGAGTGGCAGGCAGTGGAAAACACCGAATACGAATACTCCGTTGCGATTCCCGCTATTTTCGGCCTGGCAGAAGACGCCCCTGCCTGCATGGTATGGCAAACGGCGGACGGAGAGGCCACGTTAACCATCCAGGCCCATGAAGCCATGGCGGGGGATTATAACGCGGTGCTTGAAAATTTCTTGAAGGACGCTTCGATGCTGCTTGCCGAAAACCGGGAATTTTCCTATTTTTCCGCGGTAGGTGAAGGGCTTTACGAATTGCATCTGGTACCGGAAGGAATCAACTGGCACTATATCCTTACCCTCCAATTCCCGCCGGAGCGTCAGGCAGAATTTACATTGTATGCCGAATTCATCTGTAACTCGCTCACTGCATGGGGGGCTGCCAATGGCTAAGAAATTTTTGCTGATTTTTATGGTGTTTTCCTTGCTCGCTCCCGCCGCCCTGGGCGAAATGACCGTGGAGCGCAATGAGGGCGAAGCCTACTTCCCCACTGAAAGCAATTGGACCTACCACTTCACCTACGCCTATCCTTTGCTGGCAGGGAAAGATTATGCTTCCGCTGCCATTACCGATACCTACCAGATGGCGCTGGATGAAATGCTGCATCTGGTATTGCCCATGTTTGCGCATGAGGAGGATATGCTCTTTGACGGAAAAAACGAAGTGACCCATGATTTTTCCGTCACCTGCAACAACGGCATCTTCCTCTCCATCCTTCAGTGCCGCTCCCAAACCAAGGGAGAAGAGGGCGTGATGCTCACCATGGAATCCCAGGTATTTGACGTGGCGGGGGAATACATCGGCGAATCCCTCACCCTGCGCGGCCTGGTGATGGTGGGGGAATCCTCTTCCCAAATCAGCGAAGCCGTGGCTCCCAAGCTGTATGAGGAATTCAAAAAGCTGCAGGATGCGGGGGTGTGCCGCAAGGATGTGGGAGAAGATGATTTTCTCTGGGAATTTTCGCCTATGCAGCATTTTTATGCCGATGAAGAGGGGAATGCAGTATTCTATTTCCCGCCCATGCTGCTGGAAGAGCCATCCTTTAACGTGCCCACCTTCACCTATACCCCACGCGAATTAGAGGCGCTGCTTGATTAAGCGCGCCTTTTTTGATTTGAAAGGAGATTATTTTTTTATGAAAATCCAATTTTGCGGCGCTGCCGACGGCGTCACCGGCTCTTGCCATTTGCTCACCACCGATACTTACCAAATCCTTTTGGACTGCGGCCAGTTTCAGGGCGGCAAAACCGAAGAAAAGCGAAACGGCGAACCCTTCCCCTTTGATGCAGAAAAAATCGATTGCGTGATTGTAAGCCACGCCCATATCGATCATTCCGGTCGCCTGCCCCTTTTGGTGAAACGGGGCTTTTCCGGGCCAATTTATTGCACCGATGCCACCGCCGATTTGCTCACCATTATGCTCCCGGACTGCGCCCATATTCAGGAAATGGATGCGGAGCGAGAAAGCCGCAAGGCCATGCGCCGGGGAGAAGATCCCGTGGAGCCCCTCTACACCATGAAAGAGGTGGAGGCCACTTTGCGCCTGGTAAAGCCCATGATGTATGATCAATTATTTCAAATCAACAATCAGATGAACGCCTGCTTTAATGAAGCCGGGCATATTCTGGGCTCCGCTATCACGGAAATCTGGGTGGATGAAGGAAACGGCGCCAAGAAAATCGTGTACACCGGCGATATCGGCATGGATGACCGCCCCATTCTCCGCGATCCCAAGCTGATTAAAAAGGCCGATTACGTGATCATGGAAAGCACCTATGGCGATCGGCTCCACGAAAGCAACCGGGAAAGCCTGGAAGAATTGATCCAGGTGATCGTACGCACGGTAAAGCGGGGCGGCAATGTGGTGATCCCCGCCTTTGCCGTGGGCCGCACCCAGGAACTGATCTATGAACTGAATCTCTATTATGAAGAGCACAAGGAATACCAGGCCCTGCTTGACCGGGTAAACGTATATATCGATTCCCCCATGGCCATTTCCACCACCCAAATCTTCCGCCGCAACGCCCAGGTATTCGATGAAGAAACCCGGGAGCGCATTCTTTCCGGCGATAATCCCCTGGATTTTAAAAACCTCTATTTTTCCCGCACCGCCGATGAATCCAAGGCCCTGAATGAAGACAAGGCACCCAAGATTCTCATTGCCGCCAGTGGTATGTGCGATGCCGGGCGCATCCGCCATCATCTCAAGCATAATCTGTGGAATGAAAAAAGCACCATCGTGTTCGTAGGGTATCAGGCGGCGGGCACTTTGGGCAGGATGCTGCTGGATGGAATTGAAAAAGTAACCATGTTTGGAGAAAAAATCGCCGTGAAAGCTGAAATCGTGCGGTTGGAGGGCTTCTCCGGCCATGCGGATCAAAGTGCTCTGCTCAAATGGGTGAAGGGCCTGCAAAAGCAGCCCCGGCAAATTTTCCTGGTGCATGGCGAAGGCCCCGCCAAGGATGCCCTGGCCACCCTGATTGAAAAGGAAACCGGCCACCCCTGCACCGCTATCCTTAAGCCCTGCGAATACACCCTGGGAGACGCCCCCCGGATGAGCGCCCAGGAGGCCCGGGCCGATATGGGCAGCAACGCCGATGAAGCCGCCCTCACCGCCCGGCTCCAGGCCATTCAGGCCCAATTCGCCTCCATCCTTTCCGAAACCGCGGCAGCGGGGCTTCCCCTGGAAAAACGCACCCAGCTCAACACCCTGGCCCTACAATTGGAAAAGGATGTATTAAACCTGGGCATGGCCCTTTCCGCCCAGGACAATGAAATGAACCTGAAATAACCTTATTCGCTTTTGATACCAATGGCGTCCCAGGGCTCTTTCCCCTGATAAAGGATGGGCCCCCCAAGGCAGCGCACCGTGCCCTGGTATCCATCGCAGATCAGCGCCCCTTCCCGGAAGGGCCTTAAACGATTGGGATACACGCTGGAAAAACGCCGCAGCACCCGCCCGTCTCCCCGAAGCAGGGCGATTTCTCCATGGCAGCCCACCAAAAAGCGGTTTCCCTCCAGGGCGCACATGCTGCAAGGCACCTGGGGGCTAACGTACATTTCCTCCGCCACCCCCCTTGGGCTGATCCGCATTACCCGGGTGGATAATTCCTGATCCCCCACCGCGCAAAGCGCCGCCATATGCCGGGGCAGAAAGCATACAGCACATGCCGCCCCTGGCACGCGGCGCTTTTGGATGCAGGAGAGATTATCATCAAAAAGTAATACTTCCCCCGCCGCGCCCCCGGCCACCGCCAGGTATTTTCCGCAGGGGCTGATGCTCAAGTCCCTGGGATAATCCCCCGCCGGGGCGCTGAATAAAAGGGCGCCCGTATGAGCGCAAAAAGCGCTGAGGCAATCCGCATCGGAAGAAAGGGCGCATACTCGCTCCCCCAGCATGCCCATGGCGCATATGCCTCCGGGCACCGGAAAATCAAACAGCACATCCCCGCTGCCCCCATCCAGACACACGCCTCTTTTCTGGCCGGCGCAATAGATATGCCCCAGGCCCGCGCACAGAGCGCAGCAGCTTTCCCCGGCCCAGCAAAAGCCCTGCCCATTGCCCTGCATCAGCCCCGCTTCTCCGTCCGCCACCCAGATTTTCATGCCATTCGCCCCCTCTTTTTTCAGCATATGCAAAAGGTTTCCTTCGGTTCTTGAGGCCGGGGGCTTGATAGTTTTGGATATTTCTATTATAATGTAAGGTGCGCATGTATGGGCGCATATTCACTCAATCAATTGGAAACAAAGGAGATAGAGCATCATGAGCAAGCAGCTGACGGCACTCATTATTATGGACGGCTTCGGCATCAATCCCGCTAAGGACGGCAACGCTATTTTCGCGGCGGGCACCCCCGAACTGGATAAACTGATGAAAAAATTCCCCACCACTCAACTGGGCGCCAGCGGCATGGACGTGGGCCTGCCGGATGGCCAGATGGGCAACAGCGAAGTGGGCCATCTGAATATCGGCGCCGGCCGCATCGTATATCAGGAGCTTACCCGCATCACCAAGGATATCCAGGACGGCGTTTTCTTTGAAAAGGAACCCCTGATCTGGGCCATGGACAGCGTGAAGGAAAACGGCGGCAATCTGCATTTGATGGGCCTCCTTTCTGACGGCGGCGTGCACAGCCACAATACTCACCTCTACGCCCTCCTTGAAATGGCCAAGCAGCGCGGGCTGAAAAAGGTTTTCGTTCACTGCCTGCTGGACGGCCGCGATGTGCCCCCCTCCTCCGGCATCGAATATGTGAAGCAGCTGGTGGAAAAGATGGAAGAAATCGGCGTTGGCCAGATTGCCACCATTCAGGGCCGTTTCTGGGGCATGGACCGGGATAACATCTGGGATCGCGTAGAAAAGGGCTACAATGCCATCGTGCTGGGCGAGGGCGTGAAGGAAACTTGCCCTGTGCAGGCCGTGCAGAATAGCTATGACAACGGCAAAACCGATGAATTCGTGGTGCCTGTAGTAATCGAAAAGGATGGCAAGCCCCTTTGCACCGTCAATGAAAACGACTCCGTGATCTTCTTTAACTTCCGCCCCGACCGCGCCCGTCAGCTCACCCGTACCTTTATCATGCCCGATTTCAATGGCTTTGAGCGCAAGAAGGGCTTTATCCCCGTGCAATTCGTATCCATGACCCAGTACGATGAAACCTTCACCGGCCTGAAAGTGGTCAATCCTCCCGAATCCATGAAGAATACCCTGGGCGAATACCTGGCTTCCCTGAACAAGACCCAGGCCCATATCGCCGAAACCCAGAAGTATGCCCATGTGACCTTCTTCTTCAACGGCGGCGTAGAAGCCCCCAACGAAGGCGAAGAGCGCTTCCTCATCGATTCCCCCAAGGTGGCCACCTTCGATATGAAGCCCGAAATGAGCGCCCCTGAAGTGACCGAAAAGGCCCTGGAGCTGATTGCTTCCGGCAAGTATGACGTGATGATCCTCAACTTCGCCAACTGCGATATGGTGGGCCACACCGGCATCATGGACGCCGCCGTGACCGCCGTGAAGGAAGTGGATAAGGATGTAGGCATCCTGGTAAACGCCATTTTGGAAAAGGGCGGCCGTGCCTTCGTGACTGCCGACCATGGCAACGCCGATCAGATGGTGGACCCCGATACCAAGGAAGCCTTCACCGCCCACACCACCAATCCCGTGCCCTTTATCGCCTGCGACAACGCCCTCATCGGCAAAAAGCTTCGGGAAGGCGGCCGGCTGGCCGATATCGCCCCCACCATGCTCACCAGCATGAAGCTGCCCGTGCCCAATGAAATGAGCGGCAAGAGCCTGATTGAGGAATAAGGAATCGAAAGTCCGTAGCGGGCTTTCGGCGCAAAGCATACCGCCCCTGTGGGCAAGCTGCCTGCAGGGGCGCGCTTCTTTCCATTTCACGCTGAAATTATCCAAACGGACGGTGAACCCATGATTTATTCTTACTGCAAAAAATGCAAGCAGGAAAGCCCGGGCGATGTGTGCCAATCCTGCGGCAAGCGCGCAACGGCCGCTGCCCAGCGGGATATATGGAGCATTGCCGCCGTGCCCCTGGCGGACAGCAGGGCCTGGCGCGGGGCTTTATACGCCCTCTTGTGCGTGGTGGGGCTGCTGCTGATTTTAATTTTTGGGCTGGAAGCCATGCTTTCGGGCAGCGTAAAAGCGGCCCGGCTCTGGAATTCCTCCCTGCCTCAGTTGGTTTTTTCCATCCTTCCTCTGGGCCTGCTGCTCACCTTTCTTTTTCTCATGGCACAGGGGCGAGAAGTGAATGTGTATGTGATGGATCCCCACGGCGCCCATCTGCAAACCTGGCATCAGCCCTCCCGTATGAAAAGCTGGGCCCGGCTGCAATCTTTCGATCCTGCCAAGGACGTGCCACAGCAGGATGGATCGGTGATGCATTTATCCCAGGAGCGCCACATGCTCTGGCAGGATGTGCAATCCGTGAAATACAAGCCCGGCAAGGCTGTGATCCTTCTCTACCACACCCCTTACTGCGCCCCCATGGTGCTGCGGCTGCCTGCGGAAGAATATGAATTGGCTGCCGCCTACGTGGGCAAATACTGCAAGGGAAAATAACCCCCGTTCCAAAGAGAAATAAACCGGCCTGCTTCTGTGCCAATGGCTTGGCCAAGATTCTCTTGCGGATGCACGCCTCTGTGTGAACATGAAAAAGCTGCCCTGTGCGCGGATCGAAGCCGTGTTGCTGCACGCCCGGTGATCCTGCATTCATTCGCTTCAGATCGCTCCGTCATTGGCGAATTTTAGTCATATCTGGTGTACTTTGCGTCATTTTCTGCACATTTAGGCAGGGCTGCTCTTGCGCGAAGCGCGCAGCTGGGATATAATAGAAATAATGGAAGAAATTCATTACCGCAAGGAGGTTTTTACAATGGGATACATGGAAGAATATAAAAATTGGCTTACTCGCTTTGCCGATGACGCCGAGCTGGTGGCTGAGCTTGAGAGCATTGCCGGGGATGAAAAGGAAATTGAAGATCGCTTCTATACCGATCTGGCCTTTGGCACGGCGGGCCTGCGCGGCGTGCTGGGCATGGGCAAAAACCGCATGAATATTTACAACGTGCGCGTGGCCACCATGGGCCTGGCCCGTTATCTCATCAGCCAGGGTGTGGAAAGCCAGGGCGTGGTGATCGCCTATGACAGCCGCATCAAGAGCGACGTATTCGCCAAAGAAACGGCGCTGGTGCTGGCCGCTGCAGGGGTGAAGGCATATCTCTTTGATTCCTTGCGCCCCGTGCCCGTGCTTTCCTTCGCCGTTCGCCATCTGAACACCGCCGCCGGCGTGGTGATTACCGCCAGCCATAACCCGCCCCAGTATAATGGCTATAAGGCCTACGGCCCCGATGGCGCCCAGCTGGCTCCTGAAGCGGCGGACGAAGTGACCAAGTATATCCGCGCCCTCTCCTATGAAGAATGCGTGCCCATGGCGGAAGAAGAAGCTAAGGCAAAGGGTCTGCTGAAAATCATCGGCAAGGAAGAAGTGGACGATGCCTACATCGAAATGGTGAAATCCCTGTCCCTGCGGCCTGAGCTGCTGGAAAAGAAGGGCGGCGATCTCAAGATCGTATACACTCCCCTCCACGGCTCTGGCAATGTGCCGGTGCGCCGGCTGCTTCAGGAACTGGGCGTGACCCACGTTTCCGTAGTGGCCGAACAGGAAGCCCCCGATGGCCGCTTCCCCACCGTAACCGCGCCTAACCCGGAAGACCCCGCCGCTTTCAAATATGCCATTCCTCTGGCTGAAAAAGTGGGCGCCACCGTGGTATTTGGCACCGACCCCGACTGCGACCGGATGGGCGTGGCCGTGCAGGACGGCGAAGGCGTGTTCCACACCCTCACCGGCAACCAGATCGCCTGCCTGATGCTGGATCATATCCTTTCCAGCCTCCAGGAAAAGGGCAAGCTGCCTAAGAACGGCGCGGCGGTGAAATCCGTGGTGTCCACCGAAATGGCCAAGGCCATCTGCGATTCCTACGGCGTAAAAATGTATGACGTGCTCACTGGCTTTAAGTTCATCGGTGAAAAGATTCAGCAGTTTGAAGAAACCGGGGAGCATACCTTCCTCTTCGGCTTTGAAGAAAGCTATGGCTATCTTTCCGGCACCCGGGTGCGGGACAAGGACGGCGTGAACGCCTCCCTGCTTCTGTGCGAAGCGGCCTGCGCCTGCATGGACCGGGGCGAAACCCTCTACGACGCCCTGCAGCGGCTCTACAAGAAGCACGGCTACTTCAAGGAAATCGGCGTTTCCGTAACCCTGCCCGGCAAGGACGGCGCGGAAAAGATCAAGGCCATCATGCAGAAACTGCAGGATAATCCCCCTGCCGATCTGGCCGGCTACAAGGTAACCGCCCTGCGGGATTTCAACCGGGATCTGCGCATCGCCGATGGGGTGGAAGAAAAGATGGGCTTCCCCAAGTCCAATGTGCTGTATTTTGAAATTGAAGGCGGCAACTGGGTATGCGTGCGTCCCAGCGGCACCGAGCCCAAAATCAAGCTCTACATCGCTTCCCGGGGCGAAACCGAAGAAAAGAATAACAAAATCAATGCCGCCCTGGCCGAAGCCGCCAAGGCCCTCATGGCATAAGGAACTTATATTTCGTGTATTTTGCGAGAGGGGTGCTTTTGAGCCAAAAGCACCCCTCTCGCGCTCTCCCCGAAAACCGATCCGGGATGTTTCATGATTCATCCCATTCTGAAATTTACCCGTGGTAATTGGCAAAGCCTCCTGCCGGATTTATGACAGGAGGCTTTGGTTTATTCAAATTTCACCTGGAAGGGCATGCTGATCAGGCAAATATCCTGATCATCCGGCAAAGGAATGCGGCAGCCCAGCAGGAAACGGCCCATGCCCCTTTGGCAGCGCCAGTTGCCCTTTTCATCCTGCTGCCAGGCGCCCTCAAGGGGAATAAGCTCCAGATTTTCCTCCGTTTCCGTCCATTCCCCGGCGCGGGAAAGCAATTTTGCCTTCAAGGGCAAAGGCTTATCTGCCGGGAATTTTTCTTCCACTGCGGGCTGAATATCCAACGGCACATGGGCAAATTTAGTCACCCAATCAGAAGTGAGCCCATCATAGCCCCGGAGATAGGTTTTGGTAATGGCGCCGCAGCAGCCCTCCCACATTTCAAAGGCATAGGTCCAGGGAAACACAGTGATGCCTCGGATATGGGCCAGGCGGGCAAATACGCCGCTGATGGCTGTGTGCAGCATATTGTAGCCAGCATTGGCGCCCTGGGTATCCAACGCAAACTGATAAATGCGCAGATTATTAGCCCGCACATCATCGGTATCCTCTTCCCGGCTACCGCCCCTGCAATGGGAAAGGGGCAGACGGGGCAGATGCTTATGCACATAGCTCAGATAGGGGGGCATGGGCCCCATGATGCAGGTACAGCCCTGCTGCACATCCGTCCTGGCCAGAATTTTCTTCATTTGGCGCACTGTTTCCTCCAGCCGGAAGGTAGCGGCCGGGGACTTGATCTCAATGAGAACCGGTGTTTCGGGATAGGGTGCCACGGCCTGCATCAGATCTTCAAACAAATCCATCCCCTGATCCGGGAACGCCTTTCTGCGCAGGGGGGCTAAATCTGCCCATTCGCTTTCCGCAATCACTTTCTTTTCCTTAAACAGATTGCCCGTATCCAGATCATGATGCACGATCACCACACCATCCCGGGTAGGCTTGATATCAATTTCTGCGGCGTCATACCCCAGCTTGCCCGCCGCCACCGTGGCACTCAGGCTATTTTCCGGGTATTCCCCCGTCACATGATACGCCTTATGCGCATAGAGGGGCGTGGGGCGCAGGGTGCTCCTTGCCGGGAAGCGCTCCATGCCGTTATACAATTTCTTTACATCCGGGCAGATCACGCCGCAGGCCCCCATGCAGGCTGCCCGGGCCCAATCTTCCCCGGCATCCACCCACACCTGGATAAAGCGCTTTTGCAAGGCGCGCAGGTACGCCCGATTGGCATCGGCGTCCATGAGCACCATGGTGGCTTCTGCCTCATGGCAATCTCCCGCCAATTCCACAGCCGGAGGCAGCACGCACTGCCGCCCATCCAGCATGCCCCGGGAAAGAGGCAAAAGCAGCCGGAGCGATTGCAGGATTTCCCGCTTTTCAAAGGGCACGCACAGCGTTACATCTCCCAGGCAATGATCATCGGCAAATTGGGCCAGGGGCTCCACCGTTTCCATCTGATCCACATACAGAATGGGCACTGCTTTACCCTTGATGGCCATCAGCCCATCATATAAAGAGCCGATTTTTTCTCCATTCAATGCAAAAATATCCAATGCCGCATCCACAGTAAAGATGACGGCCTGAGGAGGACGCGCATCCTGCATTACATCCGCCAATCGATGATCTGCCCAGCAGGTGGCCACAGGCGGCGAGATCAAAGAAGTTTCCGGCAGATATACATCCAGTAAGAAGCTCTCCGCAAAGCTTCTGTAAATACTTTCTTTCATAATTTCTTTCTCGTCCTCCTTCAGTCTGCGTTTTACAGAATTTGAACAATCCGTTCCACGGCGGCCTGAGTGTTTTCCTTGGTATTGAAGGCGGTCAAACGGAAATAACCTTCGCCGGATGGGCCGAAGCCTTCCCCGGGCGTGCCCACCACGTGGGCCTTTTTCAGCAGCAGATCAAAGAAATCCCAGCTCTTCATGTCGTCCGGGGTCTTCATCCAGATGTAGGGCGCGTTCACCCCGCCAAATACCTGCACCCCCGCCTTTACCAGGCCTTCTCGGATAATCCGAGCATTTTCCAGGTAATAAGCGATGCTTTCCTGAATTTGCTTCTGGCCTTCTTCGGTATACACCGCCGCAGCGGCCCGCTGCACGGGATAGGAAACGCCGTTGAACTTGGTGGCCTGACGGCGGCCCCAGATGCGATTTAAGGATACACCATCGTATTCCAGTTCCTTGGGCACCACGGTATAGGCGCAGCGGGTGCCGGTGAAGCCGGCGGTCTTGGAAAAAGAGCAGCACTCGATGGCGCACTTCTTCGCCCCGGGCAATTCATATATGCTCAGGGGCACATCCTTTTCGGTAATGAATGCCTTATAGGCAGCGTCATAGATGATCAGGGCATCGTTTTCCAGGGCATAATCCACAAAGGGCTTGAGCTGATCCCGGGTGAGCACGGTGCCGGTGGGGTTATTGGGATAGCAAAGGTAGATCACATCCACCTTTTCTTTGGGCAGCGCGGGCACAAAGCCGTTTTCCGCATTGCAGGGCAGATAGCACAGATTGGTCCACTTGCCATCCACATATTGCCCCAGCCGCCCCGCCATGGCATTGGAATCCACGTACACGGGATAGACAGGATCGGTAACGGCGATTTTCGCATCCCAGGCAAACAATTCCTGCAAATTGCCCACATCCGATTTGGCGCCGTCAGAAATGAATACTTCATCCCGATTGATTTCAACGCCCCGGGCGGTATAATCCCCTGCGATAATGGCATCGATGAGGAAATCATAGCCAAAATCCGGGCCATAGCCCCGGAAACCGGCAGGAGTGCCCATTTCCTGCACAGCGATCGTGAAAGCATCCGTAATGGCGGACACCAGCGGCAGCGTCACATCGCCGATGCCCAGGCGCAGAATGGCGGCGTCCGGATTGCTTGCGCTGTATTCCTTTATCCGCTTGGCCACCTCAGCAAACAGATAGCCCGCAGGCATGGTGGAAAGAGAAGTGTTCAGTTTCATAAATCGGCTCCTTATCGCTTGATCATTCTAATTATTTCCCGATATACAGTATGGGAGAATCTATTAAGTGGTATTCTCACTTGGTTGAAATTATCCTGCCTCCAAAACAAAGAAGACAATAAACAAACAATCAACAAAAAAATTGAAGTTTGCCTGCTTTAGCAAACTTCAATTCTTCATTCTTCATTCTAAATTCTGCATTCATTTTAGTCGTCCAGCCATTCGCCGTCATATACGAAGGTGGCAGGGCCGGTCTGATACACATGGTTATCCTCGGCGCTCCAGTGCAATTGGAGATTGCCGCCGGACAACTTCATCTGCACCGTGCGATCAGAAAGCCCGGCCAGCACAGCCGCCACCAGGGCAGCACAAGCGCCGGTACCGCAGGCCAGGGTTTCCCCTGCGCCCCGCTCCCACACCCGCATCTGCAGAATGCCCCGATCAATCACCCGCACAAATTCCACATTGGTGCGCCGGGGGAAGAGGGGGTGGTGCTCAATCATGGGGCCGATGGTGGGCAGATCCACCACTTCGGGGTCCCGCACAAACAAAACCGCATGGGGATTGCCCATGTTCACGCAGGTAATAAACCAGGTCTGCCCCAGGATCTGCATCCGATGGCGCAGCACCATTTCGCCGGGCAGATCCACAGGGATCAGGCGGGGATTGAGCTCTGGCGTGCCCATGTCCACCCGCACCTTAGCCACCTTGCCCTCCTCCACCGTGAGCCACAATTGCTTCATGCCGCCCTTGGTGGAAATGGTGAGCTCGGTTTTATTTGTAAGACCCCGCTCATATACGTATTTGCCGATGCAGCGAATGGCATTGCCGCACATTTCGGCCTCGCTGCCATCGGAATTAAACATACGCATGCCAAAATCCGCGCCATCCTCTGCGGGCTCAATCAGCACCAGCCCATCGGCGCCCGCCCCGAAATGGGGCTTGCTCATCACAATGGCCAGCCGACTGGGATCATGCACTACTTCTTCAAAACAATTTACAAACAGATAATCATTGCCAATGCCATGCATTTTGGTAAAACGCATTCCGCCGCCTCCTTTTGCATGATACTCCTTATTTATGTTGCTCAGCCAGGACGGGTTACATGCGTTCCGGAGCAGAAACGCCGATCAGATACAGGCCCGTCTTGATCACCTGAGCGCAGGCAGCGGTGAGCTGAATGCGGGCAGCAGTGGCCGCAGCATCGTCATCCAGGATGCGGTGCTCATAATAGAATTTATTATAGGCCTTGGCAATCTCGGTGGTAGCGCGGGTGACCATAAAGGGCTCGTTGCGCAGGCAGGCTTCGGCCACCGCTTCGGGGAAGCGGGAGAGCAGCCGCAAAAGGGCCTGGGCCTCATCATTGGTAAGGGCGCTGTAATCGGGAGCGGGCATATTTTCCGGGGCCTTGCGAAGTACCGAGCAGCACCGGGCGTGGGTATACTGCACATAGGGGCCGGTTTCGCCCTCGAAATTCAGGGCGCGATCCCACCAGAAATCGATATCCTTGATGCGGTTGTTCTGCAGCGTGGTATACACCACCGCGCCAACGCCCACTTCCTTGGCTACCTGCTCTTTATTTTCCAGGTTGGGGGATTTTTCATTGATAATGGCCAGGGCCTTTTCCTGGGCGCGGCCCAGCAGATCCTCCAGATACACCACATGGCCGCTGCGGGTGGCCAGGGTTTGGCCCTCATAGGATACCATGCCAAAGGCCACGTGAATCAGGCCCTCCTTGGCCCAATCATAGCCCATCTTTTCCACCACTTTAAATACCTGGCGGAAATGCAGATCCTGCTGATAGGCCACCACATACAGGCACTTATCGAAATTGTAGGTATCCTTGCGATAGAAAATAGCGGCCAGATCGCGGGTGGCATAGATGGTGGTGCCGTCGCTCTTGATGATCAGGCAGGGGGGCATTTTTTCCGCTTCCAGATCCACAATCTTGGCGCCGTCGGATTCCACCAGCAGCCCTTTTTCCTGGAGTTCGTTCACCACCCGGTCGGTCTTATCCACATAGAAGCTTTCCCCGGCATAGCTGTCAAAGGAAACCCCCAGCATATCATACACCTTCATGGCGTCCCGAAGGGTAACATCCTTGAACCAGCGGAAAATGGACAGGGCTTCTTCATCGCCATCCTCAATCTTTTTGAACCAGGCGCGGCCCTCATCTTCTAAAGCGGGATTCTTTTCGCATTCTTCATGGAAGCGCACATACAGGCGGGTCATTTCCTCCACACCGCCCTGCTCTACCGCTTCCTTATTGCCCCATTTTTTATAGGCGCAGATCATCTTGCCAAACTGAGTGCCCCAGTCGCCCAGATGATTGATGCCCACGGTTTTCCAGCCCATAAATTCATAGATGCGCTTTAAGGCATTGCCGATTACGGTGGTGGAAAGATGGCCGATATGGAAGCGCTTGGCAATATTGATGGAGGAATAGTCCAGGCACACGGTCTTTCCTTCGCCTTCCTTGGAGCTGCCCCATTTTTCGGGGGCGGCCATAATGGCTTCCATCATTTCCCGGGCAAAATTTTCCCGGTTAAAAAAGAAATTCAGATATCCGCCCACGCATTCCACCCGGGCAATTTCGGGGCGGGACACGCTTTCGGAAAGCTTCTTGGCAATCATGGGCGGGCCCATGCGCAGGGTTTTGGAAAGCTTAAAGCAAGGGAAGGCATAATCGCCCAGATTCTGATCCGGAGGCACTTCCAGCAAAGAGGCCAAATCCTCCGGCAGGCCCTGAGCCTCGGGATAAGCAGTTTTCAGCATTTCGCCCACCAATTCGGCGATGCGCTGTTTCATGTCCATAAAAAGAATTCCTCCCAATTATACAGAAATACGCTTTATCATACCATAATATGCCCCATTTCGCAACGGGCCCCGGGGCGGGGGACGAAAAAAAGACGCAAAAAATTGCGGGGAAACCGCTTTTGAGTCAAAAGCGGTTCCCCCGCACCCCCTCCGAAAACCGGCTGGAATCATATATTATTTCAGTTCCTATCGGCTATTTTCTCCCAGCTGCTTTCTTATTTTATCCTGGGAGACACAAGAAGATAGCGCACGGCCATATTATTTCCCGAATGGTTTTCGGGTGGGCGCGGGAGGGGGCTTTTGACTCAAAAGCCTCCTCCCGCATTATTTTCCATTAATTCACGTCCGGAACCAAGGGGCCGGCCAGCTCCTTGAGGTAGAAAAGCTTGCCCGGGAAGGTGGGCATGAAGCTGGAGGTGATCCACATGTTTGGGCCATAGTGCAGAGTGGTCAAAAAGCTCATGCCCTGCCAGCCCATGCCGCGGCCCAGAGCGCCGTCCGCGCCGCCGATAATATAATCCGCCTGGAAGAGCAGGCCGGGGCCCACGGTGTTGGCCCGGCAGGGCACCAGGGTGGTGCGGCTCTTAAAGCTGGTGATGGCGTTTTGCTCAATGGTGAGGGGATGAAGCTGGGCGCCCAGGCGGAAGCACTGCTGCTTCCATTCGGCCTCGGTGGCAAATTCCGCGGCGAAGTGGGGCTCCCAGAAAGCGATATGGCACATGCGGCCGATGCCAAAGATCAATACCAGCCGGGCGCCTTCCTTTTTCAGGGCAGCAATCTTTTCGGGATAGGTGGGCAGATTCTGCCGGGTGGCAAAATTCCGCTGGCAGGGGGGCACGGTCAATTCGCCCAGGGGATTGAAGAAGGCGTCCTTCATGCAATATTCAAAGGAAGCGGGGTCATCGCTGGAGAGGGTGTTGCCTTCGCCGTCCGCCCATTCATCCATGTTGAAGGTATACACATGATCGCAGGGCACATTCCATTCCTTCAGGAAGAACACCGCCCACTTATACATGCCCATGGGGCCCACAGGAATAATCATGGCCAGCTTTTCGCCCTTGTCCCGGGATTTTTTAATCTGCAGGGCAATTTCGTGGCCCATCTTGGTATCAAATTCCTGGATGCTTTCGCAGGCCAGGGGCTGGAAATCCTTGTGCCAGAAATCTTCCCTCTCCACGCCCTTTTCGCAGCAGGCGTTGATCTTTTCCATATCCCATCCGGCAGGGTAAAAATTTTCCAGCATAGAGCCCTTTACCGTCGTCATAAAATCCATTTTTATTTCCTCCTTTTATTGAATACCCAATTTTTTCTTAAGCGTCTTTTCCGCATTTTGTACGTCCAGGCAGCTTTGCAGCGCCAGTTCATGCTTCCACAAATAATCCATCAGCTGCTTAAAGGCGTCCTCCATTCCCTGCTGATCCTGCTTTTCCCAGCTGGCAATCACAGGATGCAGCATGGAAAGATACACCTGATAATGGGCAAGCATTTCCCATTCCGGCGCAAAGAGCGCCTCCGCCTGATGCTCTTTCAGCAGCAGGGCCAGATCATCCGCCGCCTTTTTCAGCGCATCAAGATCCCGGCAGCAGGGGGTATCATGAGGCCAGGGGCGGCTTGCAGGGCCGTCATAAAGAACCATGATCTCCGATACCCGGGCCAGAATTTCATGCACCTTTTCGCCGTCCTTGCCATAGGCTGCCTGATAATATTCCAGCGCCTTCTGATCAAAATCGGCCTTTTCATCCCAAAGCGCCGCCGCCATCATGCAAAGGGGCAGGCCGGTTGGGAAGCAGCAGCGCTGTATCTGGCAGCTGACCATGCCGTCCAGCCCGATCTGAGGCAGCTCCTGCATATCCCTGAACAGATGCCGGGCGCATTTTTCATAGCCCAGATCGCCCATATGGGCCCACATGAGATGATAATCAAAGGAGAAGCTGTCCCCCGTGAAATCTTTCTGCCAATTGCGCAAATGAGCCACATTTTCTGCAAGGGAGGAAGGGGTTTCCACCGCATTGCGTATATAGGGAGGCAATTCCCCGGAATACTCCCGGCTGGCGCCGTAATTCTGGCCATAAGTGCGGGAAATGGGAGCAAACATAAGAATGAAGCGATCAGGATTTTTGATTTTTCCTTTTTCCGGCGCCCAGAGCAACTCATTATACACCAGGAAAACCACCCGGGTCTTCACGCCCGCCGCCGTCATCTTTTCATCCAGTTCGTTCAGCATCTCAACGAACCAATCCGCCGGCCGCTTCTTTCGGCAATGTTCGCATTCGCAATGATTGTTGTGCCCGTCCGCCAGCCAGAAATGCACCACTTCCACCTGGGGATTCTTTTCGCAGTAATCGCAGATGGCCTGGGTCATTTTTTCCTGCACCCGGGAATTGGAGTAGCACAGGTTAGTATTCAAAGGCACATTCTTAAACAGCTGCCGTTTCCCGTCCAGCAGCGCCAGGATATCCTTGGTTTCCTTGGGGATATCATACACCTTATCCTGATACCAGCCCATGCCCTCCACCCCAAAGGGCTCACAAGTCCAGCCATGGCCCACCTTGTGATAGCAAAGAGCACGCCGGGAAATTTCGTTTTCCAGGGAACGGGTCATGCCATCCACCAGCTCCCGAGTAATATTTTCCTTTTTCAGATAGGGATTACCGTCGTTCTGGAACCCCATATGGCTGTACCATCTGTCAAAGAAAATGAAGGGGGCAAAGAACTGCACGAAATAGGTGTTCATTCCCACCTTGGGCAGGAAATCAATCATATCCCGCACATTTTCATAATTCACCGCGCCTTCAATGCAGATGCCGCGATGGCGGCGGGAGGGCACTTCCTGCAGGGAAACAGAAATGCTTTCCAGCTTCTTTTGGGGAATTCTTTCCCCGCCCTTCCCCGGGCGCACCCAGGCACAGCCCAGTGCCTTCAGGAAACGATAGGCAGCAATGAGCACACTCCTGGGATTGGTGCCGGTAATAAACCCGCTGTTTTCCTTAATTTCCACGGCAATGGCGTCATCCAGTTCCGGATCCTTCACTTTGGGAACCAGCGCTTTTCCTTCCTCGCACAGGCCTACAAAAATGATGTTTTCCCCGATGGGCGCCGGAGCATTCATTTGTAAAAGATCGATAGCGAGGGTTCCATCCATCTGTTTTAAATACCGGTTCAATTCCTGAACGGCAAAAGCAACTGCAGGATGATTTCCCAATTGCGCCAAACGAATGATCACAGGTAATCCTCCTTTTTTATCAGGGCAGCATCCGCTTGGTAGTTACTTTGGGCCAGGCATAGCACTGGGTAAAGGCTTCGGCATACTGCACGCCGCTTTGCAAGCCCCGGAACCGGGCGCAGGTGCGCACAAATTCGGCAAAGTCGATATGATCGTGATCCCGCATCCACTTCATCTGGCTTTCATGGCATTCCAGCATTTCCAGCTTGAGATCGATGGTGTCGCTGATATCCACGTATTCCGTGGGCTGGAAGCCCACGCCGGCCAGGGTATCCATATAATAGATGGGGGTGACAGGGGCAGCCTCACCGTTCAGATAATGGGGCACGCTGGCTGCAAAGGACGCATCAAACACCAATTTGCTCACCGCTGTGTGATCAGGCATATAATCATCGGGGCTGTGGGTGATGATCACGTCGGGCTTGGCATAGCGGATCACTTCCACCACCTTATCCCGCTGCTCCTTGTTGGGATACACCATCAAATCCCCCACATCGCAGGTGATCACTTCAATGCCCGCCAGGGCGCCCGCCCGCTGGGCTTCCTTCCGGCGCATATCCCGCAGGGTATCAGGATCGATAATGGCATGGCCTAAATTTCCGTTGGCCACATGGCATACGACCACGTGATGGCCCAGCTTTTTATATTTGGCCAGCGTTCCCGCGCAGGAAACCTCCATATCATCCGGATGGCAGCCAATGGCTAATACATTCATTTATCTTTTCCTCCTTTTTATTTTCAGCTGAAAAGCTGCTTTTCCACTTGTGCTTTGCTTTAGTATACGATATAATCAGGAAAAAGTATTTATCCATTCCGTTAAATTATTTAACACATCGTCCCAAAGGAGGGAACAACGCCATGTTTGATCTTGTGCCGATCCGGGAGGAAATCACGATCCAGGGCTTCCACTCCATTTATTATTTTGAATTTGATAAATATTTCTATCATCCCCCGGAGCGCCACGATTTCTGGGAGCTTCTGTACGTGGATGACGGCAAGATTCATGCGGTGGTGGACGGCATAGGCTGCCTGCTCACCAAGGGCCAGGTGATCTTTCACCAGCCCATGGAATCCCACAGCCACATCGCCAACCGGGTGGACACCAGCAACGTGGCAGTGGTATCCTTTTCCTGCCAAAGCCCCCTGATGGAATATTTCAATAAAAAGATTTTCTCCCTGGAAAAATCTGCTCAGAAAATCTTTTCCCTTTTCCTTGCCGAAGCCCGGGATGCCCTGGGCATCCTGCCTGGGGAATACGAAAACAAAAATCCCCTGGATTTTTCAAAGGCGCGCCCGGGCTCCCTGCAATTGATGCAGTGCTATCTGGTGGAATTTTTATTTTCCCTTCTGCGCAGCGAAAAGGCCGCCGTATCCCCCATGGAATCCTCCCCCGCCTCCCGGCGGCTGGCAGAAAATTCGCTGGTGGAATCTATGGAACGGTATATGCAGCAGCATTTAGCCGAAGCCCCCTCCCTGGCTCTTTTGTGCAGCCATTTTTCCATGAGCCGCACCTGCCTTTGCCGCATCTTTAAAGAAGGAAACGGCGATAGCCCGGTGCACTACTGGCTGGAAATGAAAATCAAAGCGGCCAAAAAACTGATCCGCCAGGGCGAATGCAATATGTCCCAGATTGCCGAGATGCTGGGCTTTGCGTCCATTCATCATTTTTCCCGGATGTTCAGGCGCTTTGCGGGGATCTCCCCCACGGCGTACAAAACTTCGGTCAATCCGTAGGTGGGGGGCTTTGCCCCTCCACCCCACCAGGGACGGTCGTCCCTGGACCCTTCCTCCGGACACGCAACACACATTTTCAAGCAATGTGCCGGTGAAGCGCCGGGAAACGGCGACGTCCACGGGCACGGCGGCGAACGCCGCCAACCGGATGCATAGCATCCGGGAAAAACAGAAAAAACGGCGACGGAGAAAATTTATTTTCTCCCACGCCGTTTTTTCTGTTTTTATTGTGCCCGTGAAAATCGTTATTCCGTTCCCCAAGCTGCTTGCGCATTCACGCAGCTTAGTTAACATGCCTTGGTCGCATACCGGAGTCCAGAGGAGGATCTCCTCTGGCGAGGGGTACAGGGGGCGAGGAGCCCCCTGCCCCGGTCAACGCGTAAACTTGGCCCCGCGCTTTTCCATTTCGGCTCGCACCTGCTTGCCGTCCGAAATATCCAGGGCGGCGGCGATCCCGGCTGCTTCCCCCAGAGACCGACAGGTGGGAATAATGCGCACCGAGCTTTGCGCCACAAACTCCGCGCCCAGATTGCGCCCTGCCACCAGCAGATTATCCACATCCTTTACCACCAGCGAGCGGAAGGGAATTTCATAATAAGGAGCTGCGCCCTCCTTGCCCTCAATGGCCACATTCCTCAGCTTCATGCCGTGCACGTCCACAGGATAATTGGTTTGGGCGATAGCATCTTCAAATTTGCGCCAGTTGAAAGCGTCTTCGGTGGTGAGGATATATTCGGTTACTGCCCGGCGGGATTCCCGCACCCCCACCATGCTGGATACGGAGGCCAGATATACATTTTCAAAGCCGGGGAAATATTTCTTATAAAATTTGAGATACCGCAAAATCCGCTTTTTCCCCTCTACCTGCACGTAAGAAATCTTTTTCGCATCGGTGATATCCGGAATATCGAAAAATTCCGGGCAATTAAAGGCCAGGCCATCCAGCCGCCCTGGCACGGTGAAAAATTGCCAGTACCTGGCGTCCGCAGCGGTCAGATCACCCTTCTCCACTGCTTCCTGAAACACGGGATCCATGGGGAAGAATTTGCCGCCGTTCAACGTGCAGGCGCCGCCAAAATGCTCAGGCCGGGGAAGCGGCTCCTGCCCCGGGCGGCGGAAGGACTGCACATACTTCCAGAAGGCATCCAGATCCACCCCGCCCACCATATAACGCAGGGAGCAGGGCTGATTTTTGTGGTTTTCTTCATCGCCGTGCAGGGTAGGCAGCCCTGCCAGAGCGCACACATCCGCATCGCCCGTGGCGTCAATATACTTTTTCTTCGCTTTCACCAGGCCGCTGCCCGATTTATTGCTCACCACCAGGGATTCAATGTGGCCGTTTTCCATATTCACATCGGTGATCACGGTGTGATAGAGCATTTCCACGCCCCGCTGAGACAGCATTTCCTCCAGCACCAGGGAAAGCATCACGGGGTCAAAATTGGCAGTCACCGTACCGGTAGAAGCCCCCACCTCTGCCGCACGCCTTTCAATTTCTTCCGCCAGATAGGAGCCGCGGCATTCTCCGGGAATATGGGTGCTCATAAGCGGCGTCACCTGCCCCAGAGAAGAGCTGCCTCCGGGCCCGCCAAACTGCTCGATCACCATGACCTTGGCCCCCGCGTCCGCTGCGGCCAGCGCCGCCACGGAGCCCGCCGTTCCGGCGCCGCAGACCACTACGTCCGCTTCCCAAATAAATGCAGGAAAATTCTTCATGTATATCGCTCCTTTAGATTCTGTTTCTTTTCTTCTTTATAGCATAGCCCCGGCCAAATGTCAACGATTGCAGGAAATAAGAAAAGAAAAAGCGAATAAAAAAGCAACCCTGATGCAAGGAGCATGCTTATGATTTTCACTGTTTCCCTGAATCCCTGTCTGGATAAAACGGCCTCTCTTCCCTGCTTTTCCTTTGACGCCCCCAACCGCATTGATGTAATACGCCTGGACGTGGGGGGCAAGGGGGTGAATGTCGCCCGGGTACTGCGGGCACTGGAAGAGCCCGCCTGCCTGCTGGGCTTTGATTATGAGGGCGGCCCCATTCATGCATTCCTGGCCCAGGAGGATATCCAGGGAAAATTGCTTGCCTTGGAAGGCAAATTGCGCACCAATATGAAATTGGAAGAAACGGAAAAGGGGCGCATGCTGGAAATCAATGAAAAAGGGGCGCCGGTTTCCAAAGAAAAGCTGGAGCAAATGGCGGATATGATCCTTTCTGCGGGCCAGCCAGGGGATTTTTTTGCCCTGTGCGGCAGCCTGCCCCCCGGCGCGCCAGTGGATACCTACCAGCAGCTTTGCCGGGCGCTCAAGAAAAAGGGATGCTTTGTGGCGTTAGATTGCGATGGCCCGGCGTTTCTTTCCGCCTTGGAAGCTTCTCCTGATCTCATCAAGCCCAATGCCCAGGAATTTGAAGCCCTGACCAAGGTGCCCGCCCATGATCTGCCCCGGGCCCTTTGCGCCTGCCAAAAATTACTGGAAAAGGGAGTCGGGGGCATTTGCTTATCCCGCGGCGGCGAGGGCGCCATGCTGATCAGCCGGAAAGGCGCTTTCGCCTGCGCTGCCCTGCCCATCAAAGCGCAAGGCCTGCAGGGCGCGGGAGATTCCATGCTGGCAGGGCTATTAAGCGCTATGGCACGCGGAAAAAACATGGAAGACGCCCTGGCCTTTGCTTCCGTCACCGCTGCAGCTTCCGTGATGCGCCCGGGCACGCTGCTGGCCAGAAAAGAAGATATCGCCGCTCTTCTCCCCCTTTCGCCTGTTCCTGTAAAGCTGTAATGATTCCCCCTCTTCCGTACCGGAAAGAGGGGTTGTTCTTTATTTGTGCTTTCCATGAAAAGCAATTGCAATATATGGGATAAGTTATATATAATAAGGCAGGTTTGTATTCCCCATTACAAGAATACATACGAATAACATGATAAAGGATGCATTGCCCCATGCCAAATTTTTCTCTGCCGGATGCTGTATTTGAACAGGCGGCCAGCCAGTTTCCCACGCCCTTCCATCTGTATGACGAAAAAGGGATTCGTGAACGTGCGCGGGCGCTGAACGCCGCCTTTTCATGGGCGCCGGCATTTAAGGAATATTTTGCCGTAAAAGCGCTGCCCAACCCCCAGATCCTGAAAATCTTTCAGGAAGAGGGCTGCGGCTTGGATTGCTCCAGCGAATGCGAATTGCTGATGGCAGAAAAGCTGGGTTTTCGGGGCGAAGATATTATGTTCAGCGCCAATGCCATGCCTCCCAGCGAATTTGACCATGCCAGAAAGCTGGGCGCGCTGATCAATCTGGATGATATGAGCGATATCGATACCCTGGCCGCTCACGGCGGCATTCCCGAAACCATCTGCGCCCGCTTTAATCCCGGCGGGGATTTCACCTTGGGCACCGCCATCATGGGCTCCCCCGGGGATTCCAAATACGGCTGGACCCGGGAGCAGCTGGTAAAAGGAATGAAGCGGCTCAAGGAAATGGGGGTCAAGCGCTTTGGCCTGCATGCCTTCCTGGCCAGCAACACCACCGACAACGCCTATTATCCCAAGCTTGCCGGCATTCTCTTTGAATTGGGCGATGCTCTTTCCAAGGAATGCAGCCTGCCCCTTAGCTTTATCAATCTTTCCGGCGGCGTGGGCATCCCTTACCGCCCGGATCAAAAGGCGGCGGATATTGCCGCCATCGGCGCTGCCGTAAAGGAAGAATACATCCGTGTATTCGGCCAGCCCAAGCCCGGCGGCGTGGCCATTAAAACGGAGCTGGGCCGCTTTATGACCGGGCCCAACGGCTGGCTGATAACCCATGCCATCCACGAAAAGAAAATCTATAAAAATTATCTAGGGGTGGACGCCTGCGCATCCAATCTGATGCGCCCCGCCATGTACGGCGCGTATCACCACATCCACGTTTGCGGCAAGCGCGACGCCGCGGCCGATACCCTCTATGACGTGACAGGATGCCTATGCGAAAACAACGATAAATTCGCCGTAGACCGGGCGCTGCCCAAAGTAGATTTGGGCGATCTGATGGTGATCCACGATACCGGCGCCCACGGCTGGGCCATGGGCTATCAATACAATGGTCGGCTGCGCAGCGCGGAGATCCTCTACACAGAAAAAGGGGACTTCCGCATGATTCGCCGTGCGGAAACCCCCCAAGATTATTTTGCCACTCTGGAATTTTAATGCCGATACAAATAATAAAGCACCAGCCAGATGATCCCCCATAGGATTGCCGCCCAGGGAAACAGCCGCCTGAGCAACTCCTCCCGCTTGGGTTTTGGCCTTTCTTCCCTGGGCTCCACTTCGCGGAGCAGCACCCTTGCAGATTCTTCCCTCTGCCTGGGCGACTGCTCCTTTTTATTTTGCCCATTCAAATGCCTTTGCTCATTCACAAAGGGCAAAAAAGCGTTTCGCACCTGTCGTTCCAAAGGATGGGACAAAAAAGCATCCCGCTGGTTGAGCAATTCCATTCGTTCCGCCCGCATCCCGGCTGCACGCGGCGGCAGACCGCAAAGCTGGGCAATGGGAAGGGGCCGATCCAGATACAAATCATGAAGCACACAGGCGGGCGAGAGCAGCCGAATCGCAAAAATATCCGCCGCATAATCCCATATTTCCTCCGGGTCCTGCAATAAATCCCCGGCGTTTTCCCGGCCGCGAAAGGCATGCACCCTTCGATCCAAGGCATAGGTGGGATGATGGAGCACCATATGCCCCAGTTCATGGGCCAAGGCAAAGCGCTGTTGATTTTCATCCAGGGCATGCTCTTTAAGGAATATCTGCCACACGCCCTGCACCCTGAGGGAAATGCAGGCAAAGGGATGCGCCCGCAGCAAAAGAGCCGCCAGGCGCGGCTCTTCCTTTGCATTCGGAAAGGGCAATACCGGAATATGCAATTGCTCAAGGAGCAAGTGCATATCCACCGGCAGCTTTTTTTCATGCAGCCGCAATAGCGTGCGCCAGGCGGCGTCCCGGGCTTCCTGATACAATTGATACGTATCTTTCATGATCAGAAGAGATCAAAAATGGCAAAAAGAACGGAAGTGATCATGAGAAACGCCAGAAAGACGCACGCCACCCGCACCCATACCTTTTTCTTTTCCCGCTTTGTTTTCATGTGCATTGATCCTTCTTTGGCTCCTTACGCCTGCTGCTCATAGGCCTCAATGGCCTTGGCCAATTGATCGGGGCAGGAGGTGTTCCCCCGGCAGGCAATGCCGGAGAGAAGGGCCTTCACATCTTCGGCCTTCCTTCCCACCACCATCTTGGCCAGCCCCTGGGTATTTCCCCGGCAGCCGTTGTGGATCACGCACTGGGTGATTACGCCGTTTTCGATTTCCAGATCAATCTGGCTGGAGCAGGTTCCCTTGGTTTTGTACTGAAACATGATTGAATTCCTCCCAACGTCATTTATAGCTTGACATACCTTTACAAGCGCGGGTCATCCTTTAAAATAGCATACACCATCACGTCCACATATCTTCCCTTATTGGCGAGCCGCTGGCGCATGAGCCCTTCATACTGCATGCCCACATGGGCCATCACCCGGCCGGAGGCAGGATTATCGGTTTGGTGCTGGGCTTCGATCCGATTGAGGCGCAGCGTATCAAACCCAAAGGCAATCACCGCCCGAAGCGCCTCGGTCATATAGCCCTGGTTCCAGTAAAGCCGGGATAAGCTGTAGCCTACCTCGGCGCTTTTATGATCGGTATTCACCCACATAAACCCGATCGTGCCGATCATCCGGCCGGAATCTCGGAGGGTGATGGCAAAGGAAGCTGGCAGCCCCCTTCTGTATTGCCAGATGGCCGCCCGAAGAACCCTTTTGGATTGGCCGATATCCTCATGCGCATCCCAGAGCACATGGCGGCTCACCGCAGGATCCCGGGCATAAGCATACAGATCCTTCGCATCGCCCATGCGCATGGGCCTAAGAACCAGCCGGGGGGTATCAAGGGTGGGAAGATGGGAAAATATCCCTTGAAAAAACTGCATACTCAGGCTCTTTTCAAAAAGATTTTATATCGTTTCTGCCCCCGGCAGATGCAAAGCGCCATACATCGGGCGCGGGCCCCAGATCACCAGAGCCAATCCGATCAGCAAAAGCAGAATCAGCCCCATAATCACCAGGGAAAATCCCTTTTCCTTTTTCATTTTTTATTTCACCGCCTGGGAAGAAGGCGCGCCACGGAATCGTTCTATTGCCGTAGCAGTGCACTCCGAAACACCTTCCTGCGCCTGCAGCGCCTTTTGCGCAAGCAGCAGCCCCACCACCGTTTTGCTGTCCCTGAGTTCCCCTTTCATGCAAAGCTCCACTGCCTCATGCAGGGGCATTTTTGCAAGATGCAGAAATTCATCCGCATCGGGATGAGCGCTGTGCTGGGAAAGGCCGGTGGCCAAATAAATGGAGATCCTTTCCGTGCAAAAGCCGGGGGTGGTATCGATACAGGTGAGCAATTGCCATTTTTCTGCCTGTAGCCCCGTTTCCTCTTCCAATTCCCGCTGCGCGGCCAGGAAGGGATCCTCCTGCGGGGTATCCAGCTTGCCTGCCGGAATTTCCCAGGTGAAGCGGCCGGCTGCCACCCGATGCTGGCGCACCAGCGTTACCTGCCCGCTTCCATCCACCGGTACAATGGCGGAGGCGCCGTTGTGGCGCACGATCTCCCGGGGCGCGGTTTGCCCATTGGGCAAGGATACCTGCCACTTCTCTACCCGGATGATCTTTCCCTGATAAATTTCTTCTGCCGACAGGAAATTTTCCCTGAGCGCATCATCGTGCATCGCTGTTTCCTCCACATGATTGCTGTATCTTGGAAAGTATTCAACAGCATGCTGCTAAAATCCTGCAAAAGCCGCGGGAATAAATGGCTTTCACCCAGTTTCAGCCCTTGAGCGCATTGACATTGTCAAAGGTTTGTAATACAATTGAAATAAATCGCGAATGAATTTTTCCGATGGATTCCGAAGGAGGCATCGTCGCTTATGAAGCATTTTCCCACTCCCCGTTTCTCGCAAAAGCTGCTGGCCCTGCTGCTGGTATGCACGCTCCTTTTACCCCTGTGCGCCAATGCCGGCTCCATGAGCCAGGCGCCCTTTATCATCAATATCCAATGGACCGGCGCTGATGGCGTGCCCCAGAGCGCAGGAGCCACCCAGGTATTCTATCCCGGCTTTGAGGATTGCTACTGGGTGTATTTGCCTACCGATGCGCCCATGGAGGCATTGACTGTGCATATTTCCGATCCCACCAATACGTATACCAGCTTCTCTATTCCCAGCGGTACCCTGCTTCCCCCCATGGCCGACGCCGGCATGAGCCTGAACAGCGTGAACCCCGTGGATATTATGGGCTTTACAGCGGACGGCCAGCCCGGGGCGCTTTTGTACCTTTACGTATCCACCCTTTCCCCCCTGCCCGATGATCCCGCCATTCAGGCCCAGATGGCCAGCGTGACCATCCGCTACCTTGCTATGGACGGCGCGCAGGTAGCTTCCCCCGAAGTGAAGGAATATGCTCCTGGCTCTCATGAGATTTTTGCCCAGCCCTATGATCTGCAGCCCGGCTATCGCCTCTCCGGCGCAGATAGCCAATGGATCAATGTGGAAAGCGGCGCCATGGAAGTGGTATTCTATTATGAAGCGGCCACTGCCACCCTTCAAATTTCCCTCACCGATCAGCAGAGCGGCCAGATTCTTGGCACCTTCCCCGTGCAGGTGAAGCTGGGCCAGGTAAACAGCATCGCTTTGGATGCTTCCTGGATTCCTGCCGATTATGCCCTTGTGGGCCAGCCTTCTTTGGATGTATACGTAAACGATCAGGGCATCCCGGATACCCAGCCCGTTTTCCACCTCTACTCCACGCTGCCCACCCCTGCTCCCACGCCCCTTCCCACTGAAGTGCCCACCCCTGAACCCACTCCCGATCCTACCCCCGCTCCCACCGAAGTGCCTGTGCAGCCCGCCCAGATCACCCTGCGCTATCAAACCCAGGAAGGCGCTCAAGTGGCCTCTCCCCACGAAGCGGTGGTAAACCCCGGCTATAACGAAGTGTATCCCACTCCCCATGATCTGCAGCCCGGCTATCAGCTGGCAGCAGGCTTCCCCGCCTATCAAATCGTGACGGTGGATGCCTTTGGCCCTTCTGTGACGGAAGTGATCTTCTACTACGAAGCCGTTACCGGCACGGTATCCGTATCTCTGGTGGATCAGCAAACCGGCCAGATTCTGGATTCCTTCCCTGTGCAGGTGAAATTGGCCCAGGTAAACAGCATTGCTTTGGATACTTCCCGGATTCCGGCCAATTATGCCCTTGCCGGGCAGCCTTATCTGGATGTATATGTAAATGAACAGGGCATCCCGGATACCCAGCCCATTTTCTACCTTTATTCCACCCTGCCCACCCCCGCTCCCACTCAGGAGCCCACCGCTGTGCCTACCCAAGCGCCCACCCTGGCTCCCACGGAAATCCCCACGCAGGCGCCTACGGAAGTGCCCGTTCTCCCGCCCGTTCCTTTGAATGTGGTGTATTTAAATATCGGCAGCGGCATGCCTGTGGCCACCGGCACCGTCATCTATTGCGAAGTGGGCAAAAGCACCCTGGTGCGGCCTGCCCCTGCGGATCTTTTGCCCGATTATGTGTTGGTGAGCAGCGACGCCATTGAAGTAAGCGTGGATGTAAACGGCGTGCCCAATATGCCTGAAGTGGCGTTCCTGTATCAGTATCAGCCTCAGGCAACCGTTCCGTCTGCCCAGGAACCCACCCAGCTGCCCACCTTAGCGCCCACCCAGGCTCCCACCGCTGTGCCTGCCCCCAAGATTGCGCTGGTGGGCGTAAAATACATTGATCCTACCGGTGCTGCTTTCTATAACTATACCGAAACCTGCGCAGAAGGCGCAGGCAATGTGATCCGGGTGGACTGGAGCCTGGTGCCCGTAGGCTATGAACTGGCCTCTGCCGAGAGCATGCAGGTAACGGTGGACGCCTACGGCGTGGCCCAGCCCGCTGAAGTGGTGTTCCAATTCAAGGATGAAGTGAACGCCTATGTAACCATTTATTTCCGCACGTTAAGCGGCGTGAACGTGGCCTCTCCCGTGCAGGAGCTTTGCCTGGTTGGCAACAATAGCTTTGAAGCCCGTCCTCTGGATCTGCAGCCCAATTATCAATTGATCGGCCCCGCCGTACAAAATGTGATGCTGGGCAGCGATGGCGTGCTTTCCCCCAATGAATTGGTATTCCTCTATGAATACCTGCCCACTCCCTCTCCCGTTCCCAGCACGGCCACTCCCTTCCCTTATCAATACACACCCATGGATTCCTACTGCTATCCTCAGAACGATGGCATCAATTTCCGCTCCGGCCCCACCACGGAAGAAAACAATATCATTTCCACCGTGAGCCGCAGCAATCTGGCCCACATTATAGGCCGGGTGATCAACAGCAAAAATGAAATCTGGTATCTGTGGATATTGGC
>SVGW01000014.1 GCA_015056125.1 Clostridiales bacterium
TAGGCTTTCCATCCCTTTTTCACAGGGCTGGAAAGCCATTTTTGCAGTAAATGTGATGGATCGAATGGAAGACTGCTTTAGCTGACTTCCATTCGCAGTTTGTCGAAAATACTTTTTCGACAAACTGTCGGCACAGCAGTTGAAACTGCTGTGCCGATCAACTATCTCACGGACATTCATCATTTCTGCCGGTTTGTACAAATTAGTGCCAATCAATCTCCCACAGAAGAGCTTCCAGAGCGTTCAGGGCAGTGCGGTAAGCCACGGCGCCTTCCATCTGGGCCTTGTCTTCGCCATCGCTATTTTCCAGATCCTTGAAGCCGTTAAAGTTGGTGAGATGGGGCTCCAGAGAGAGGAAGCCCTTGTAGCCCTTTTCCTTGAGCATGCTCAGGATGGCCTTCACATTGCCGTTGCCCCAGCCGGCGGGAACCACCTTGCCAGTGCCTTTCATAGCGTCCTTGATATGGATGTATTCGATGTAGGGCTTCATCAGCTCGTAGGCTTCCAGGGTATCCTGGCCGCACTGCACGAAATTGGCGAAGTCAAACACGGCCTTGAAGTTTTCGCTGTAGAGGCGCTTCATGATCTTTTCGCAGCGGGGAGCGATATCGCCGAAGATGCCCTTTTCATTTTCATGGAGCAGCACCACATTCTGCTTCACGGCGTATTCCGCCATCTTTTCCAGGCGCTTCATCACTTCTTCTTCATGGGCAGCGGCTTCTTCACCGGCCACAAAGAAGCTGAACATACGGATGTACTTGCTGCCCAGCACCTTGCACAGTTCCACCACATTCTTGTAGGTTTCAAAATGGGCGTCAAAATCATCGGTGATCTTGATCTTGCCAATGGGAGAGCCGATGGAAGACACGATCATGCCCTTAGCGTCCAGCTTGGCCTTGAGGGTTTCAGCTTCTGCGGGGGTGAGGGTGGAAATATTCTTACCATCCACGCCGCGGATTTCAATGGCCTTTACGCCGTAAGAACTGGCCACTTCCAGCTGGGTATCAAAATTGGGATGGATTTCATCGGAAAAACCGCTGAGAATGAGATTCATGGTGCATTCCTCCATACATTTATTGGGCATTTTCGCCCTGCTTCACGGCCAAAGCCGTTTCCACCTGGATCAGAGAGAGATTTCGTTCTTTCCTGCGTGAAGGGCTCTCTCCCGACCCTTCCAGCAAAGGCGCGCTTCCATGCCCTCGGGCACTTCCGCTTCCACATGCAGCCCATCTTCCCTTACTTGATAGGAAACGCTGAGCCGTCCCAGGGGCGTTTCAATATGGCCCTTGGCCCAGGGCAGATGATCCGTCATCACAGGCTCGATCATCGTGCGCTGCCAGCCGGCGCTGCCCTTTTCCTGGCGCATGCCCAGGATATAATGGAACAATTCCTTAGTGACCGCGCCAAACATGGGATGGCTGAGAGAGCGCTGATAGCCCCGGGGCCAATATTCCCAAAGCGTGGTAGACCCGGCGCGCATCCAGCCCGCAAAGGAAATATCCTTTTCACTGGTGAGCAATTGGAAAACAAGATCATGCTTCCCTTTTTCCAGCAGCACCCGGGTCACGATCTCCGTGCCGAAAATGCCGGTATCGTAGCAGCCAAGCTGCCGATAGTGAGCGCACATATTTGTAAGGGTTCTTTCATCGCCCAAAGCGATATCCAGAGCAAAGGCATTGGCCCCCTCGATATTCTGGCAGAAATCACCCGATTGGGAATCAAAATACGCATCCAGGATCGCCCGGCGGCATTTCTTTTCCAGCCCATCCCAGGCAGGATTTTCCGTCTTTCCAAGAATCCCTTCAATTACTCGGATCACCCGCAGCGTCTTGATCAGAAAATAGGTGTTCACAAAAGGCGCAGGGATTTGGGGGGGATTATGCTCCGGCATTTCGCTGCCTGGCGTGCACCAATCCCCTAAGCACCATTCTCCCGGCCTGTCGCTGACCACCAGACCGTTTTCGCTGTGGGCCTGCATATATTCCACATAGTGGCACATGCCGCCGTAGAGGGCCTCCAGAGGCTCTTTTTCGCCATACTGGAGATAATACTGATAGGGCACCGTGGCAATGGCGCAGCCCCAGCCACCGGGGCCGCCTCCGCAGCGCTGATAGGGCGCGGTATACTGCACATGGCCGGAATGGATGTCCTGACAATCCTGAATATCCCGGATCCACTTGCGCAAAAAATCGTGATGATTGAGGGCCAGCAGGGCCGATTCGCAGGTAAGCTGGCCATCCCCCGTGTATCCCCTGCGCTCCAGATGGGGGCAATCAGAGGGAATGCCCCCGTGCATATTGCTTAGCTGGGTGCGCACATAGGCGTCATACAGCCAATTGAGCACGGGGCTTGAGCAGGCAAAAGAGGATGCCACCGGCACATCGCTGTGGATCACCGCTACGGATTGCACCCTTGCCTTTCCCTGCACCGTAAAATAGCGGAAGCCATGCCAGGTATGCATGGGATGCAGCAGCCGGCCCTTGCCATCGCTGATCATATCCAAATGCTGGCCATGCATAAACTTTTCATCCAGATCGCCCTGCTCATTCAGCGCTTCTGCAAAGCGAACGTGAACTTCTTCTCCGGCCTCGCTCTGGTCTCTTAACACCACCCAGCCGGAAATATTCTCCCCGGCATCATACTGGCAAACGCTCTCCGCTTCTTTGAGCAGCCTGGGCACGATCTGGCGGATGATTTTGTCTCCGGGGCAATCCTGCAGCTGATAATCCGTATCCATAGGGGGAAGCACATTCACTTTCTTCCAATCCGCATAGGAATCGGTAGTCCAGCTTGCAGAGCAAAGACGCAAATCCTGTACCTCACCCCGAAAGAGTGTGTGCCAGGTTACGATGCTTTCATGCCAGCGGGCGTCCTCGCCACTGAGCACTTCGCCCATCATGCCCTTCTCATCCACCCATTCCAGGCGATAGCACAGCCTCACCTGGCCAAAGCTGAATCGAAGGCCATCAAAAAAGGGGGTGTCCTGGCCAAAAAAGCCGGGTCCCAGGGCCACTGCCAATTCATTTTTTCCTTCCTGCAAATAGGAAGCGATATCATAAGATAAGCAATAGCATCGATGATTCATTTCTTCATCAAAGGGCTGTCCATTTACCGTGATAGGCCGCGCCACATAATCGCTGGTCACCGGCACAAATAAATCATCCGATACTTTTTTTCCGTTAATATAAAGGAGGAAATAGCCCAGACCGCATATCGTAATCTTGGCGCTGCGAACCGCAGGCACAACAAATGAAGCGCGGATATTAGGGGCAGAAACAGCGGGATCACAGCCGATCCACTTTGCCTTGCCAAACATAGCCTCCTGGTTCATTGCCTCTCCTTCTTTCGCCTACACGTTCCCACGATAGATGTATTTTACCATAGTTCTTCCTGTTTCCGCAAGGCAAATAGAATGCAAAATCACATAAAAACATGATATCATCGAGATAAATCAAAAAAGCGGAGAAAATTACGCCCAAATCATTGACAAAGTCGATGCTTTGGCAGACTGAGACAAACCCTGCAAGTCAAGGCGGCGAGACTGCAAAAAAGGGAGCTTACACGGACGCAAGTGACCGCATTTTGCTGCCGATGTCAACGCAGAAAGCAAAAATGGCCGCATGCTTGCAGCCATTTTTGCGTTTGCGGGGTTTGTCAGCGGTCTGAGCGGAGAAAATTCTCCGCCTTTTTCATATCAGCTGCCAAGATAGGCTTTTCTCACATCGTCATTGCTCATCAGTTCCCTGGCGTTGCCCTCCATCACGATTCGGCCCGTTTCAAGCACGTAGGCGCGATTGGCAATGGAGAGGGCCATATTGGCGTTCTGCTCCACCAGCAGGATGGTGGTGCCGACCTTATTCACATCCTGAATGATGGAGAAAATCTCCTGCACCAAAATGGGCGACAGGCCCATGGAGGGCTCATCCAGCATCAATAAATCAGGATGGCTCATCAGCGCACGGCCCATAGCCAGCATCTGCTGCTCGCCGCCGGAGAGGGTGCCCGCCAGCTGCTTCACGCGCTCTTTCAGCCGTGGGAAATGAGAGAACACCATTTCCAGGTCATTCTTCATTTCATTGGCATTCTTGCGGATATACGCGCCCATTTCCAAATTTTCCAGCACAGACATCTGGGCGAACACCCGCCGTCCTTCCGGCACCTGAGAAAGCCCCAGGGTCACCAGCTTATGGGGATGCACAGCGGCCAGATTCTTATCCTTAAAGGTGATCACGCCGCTTTTTTGGCGGAGCAAGCCGGAAATGGTATGGAGGGTGGTGGTTTTCCCGGCGCCGTTGGCGCCAATCAGGGTGACGATTTCGCCCTTGTTTACCTGGAAGGAAATATCATGGAGCGCATGAATCGCGCCGTAGAACACATTCAGATTTTCAACCTTCAGCATGCGCTTCGCCTCCTTCACTTTCTACCGCGGTGCCAAGATAGGCGCTGATTACTTCCGGATTCCGGCTGATTTCAGCGGGAGTGCCTTCCGCAATGATGCGGCCATAACTGAGCACATAAATTCTTTCGCAGATGCCCATCACCAGCTTCATATCATGCTCAATCAAAAGCACAGCCACGGAGAAGCGCTCCCGAATGATTTTGATGGTTTCCATCAGTTCTTGGGTTTCGATGGGGTTCATGCCCGCGGCGGGCTCATCCAGCAAAAGCACCTTGGGATTGCTGGCCAATGCACGGCAAATTTCCAACTTCCGCTGCTGGCCGTAGGGCAGGCTATCCGCTCGCACATCCGCCACATCTTCCATATCAAATACAGAGAGCAATTCCCGGGCACGCAGATCGATGCCCCGCTCCTCCTGAGCATACTTGGGGGTGCGCAGCACGCCGTCCGCCACGCTATAGTGCATGCGGGTCTGGAAAGCCACTTTGATATTTTCCAGCACCGTCATGGACTTAAAGAGGCGGATATTCTGGAAGGTACGGGCGATGCCATTGGCAGTGATATCATGGGTAACTTTTCCCACAATGGATTTGCCAAGCAAGGTAATATCGCCTTCGGTGGGACGATATACGCCGGTGAGCATATTGAATACGGTAGTTTTTCCGGCGCCATTGGGGCCGATCAGGCCCACAATCTCATTATCCATCAGATGAATATTCACGTCCTGGGCCGCCTGCAGCCCACCAAAGCGGATACCCAGCTTGTTGGTTTCCAGCACAGGCAGATGAAAGGACGCATAATCATACTTGGGCACTTCCGGCATGGTGACATGCTTGGATTTTTTAGGATGCTTGGCCCGGTAACGCTTGATCGCATTCTTCATTTTCTCCGCGCACCAATCCCAGATAGCCACCAGGGAAAATTCCGCCGTGCCAAGCAATCCCTTGGGCCTGAACAGCATCATCAACACCAGCAAAAGGGAATAGATGAGCATGCGCCAGTCCGCCAGAAAGCGAAGCAATTCGGGCAGCAAGGTCAGCACCGCGGCTGAAATGATGGAGCCGGTAATGGAGCCCATGCCGCCCAATACCACCATCACCAGATAGTCGATAGACTTGTTAAAATCGAAAATGGCAGGAGACATGTTTCCCATCTTGTGAGCATAGAGGCCGCCGGCAATGCCCGCAAAGAAAGCGGCCAGGGTGAACGCAAACACCTTGTAATAGGTGGTGGGGATACCGGTGGATTCCGCAGCCACTTCATTTTCGCGGATGGAGAGAATGGCACGGCCATGGCGGGAGCGGCCCAGGGTGAACAAGCAGGCCACCACCAATACCACGATGATATACACGTAGTTGAAATCCGTCACGCGCTTGATGCCATTCAGGCCCATGGCGCCGCCGGTAAAAGGCAGATTATTGAGAATTACGCGGATAATTTCACCAAAGCCCAAGGTGATGATGGCCAGATAGTCGCCCTTCAGGCGCAGGGCAGGTACGCCAATGATGATGCCGAATACCGCCGCCATCAAGCCGCCTGCTATCAGGCCCAGCGGGAAGGAAATGGCCAGGTTCACGCTGGTCAGGTTCTTGGTGATCAGGGCTGCGGTATAGGCGCCGATGGCCATAAAGCCCGCATGGCCCAGGGCCAATTGGCCCAGGAAGCCAGTGGTCAAGTTCAGAGAAACCGCCATGATGATGGCAATGCCGATATCCATCAGGGTGCTGCGGTCGCCGCGAGAAATAGCTCCTGACGATATCATCATGGATACAATAATATAAACCGCAACAATCGCAATCAGATTGAGGATGCACGCACGGGTCTTTTTATTCATGTCCGCTCACCTCACACTTTCTCGCTGGTCTTTTTGCCCAGCAATCCCGCCGGCTTCACCAGCAGCACAAAGATCAAAATGCCATACACCACTGCATCGGCCAGTTGGGAGGAAATATAGCCCTTGGTCATGCTCTCGGCCACACCCATGATCAGGCCGCCCAGCATGGCGCCGGGAATGATGCCAATGCCGCCCAGTACAGCCGCGATAAATGCCTTGAGTCCGGGCAGGGAGCCCATGGTGGGTTTCACCTGGGGATAAGCCATACAATAGAGTACAGCGCCGATGGCAGCCAGGGCACAGCCGATAGCAAAGGTGGCGGAAATGGTATTGTTCACATTGATGCCCATGAGCTGTGCCGCGCCCATATCTTCCGATACCGCACGCATAGCCTTGCCCGTTCTGGTGGATTTTACGATGAACTGCAAAAGGGCCATCAGCAGCAAAGATACCACGATGGTAATCAACGTAGTAAAATTGATACTCACATCACCAATCACAATAGGTGCAACCGAAATTTTCACATCAAAAGGCTTGGGCGTTGCAGAAAAAATGGTCTGTGCCAAGTTTTGCAAAAACAGGCTGACACCAATAGCCGTGATCAGAGAAGAAATACGGGGAGAAGAACGAAGGGGCTTATACGCCACCCGCTCAATCACCACGCCAACTACCACGCATACGATCATGGAAATTACGATGGCAATATAGAACGGCACGCCCAGGCCAGTCATTGCCAGCAGCGCCGCATATGCGCCCACCATGATAATATCACCATGGGCAAAGTTAATAAGCTTCACGATGCCGTACACCATCGTGTAGCCCAAGGCAATCAAGGCGTATATGCTGCCGATCTGCAGGCCGTTGATCAGCTGATTCAAAAACAATGTCATGCTACTTCATCCCCTCAGCGGTGGTATCTTAAAACCGGGAAAAGGGAAGAGGGGGCCAATACGCCCCTCTTCCCTGCATTGTGCCTTTAGAAGAATTACGGATCAACCCGGGTCACGAAGTGCTTGTTGCCTTCCGCATCAAAGCCCATCACGAAGGCGCTCTTCACAGGGTTGTTGTTCTCGTCAAAGGAGATAACGCCGGAAACACCTTCAACAGAGATATTCTTCAGTACTTCGTTCACGGCATCATGATCGGTGGTGCCGGCAGCCTTGATGGCTTCGCAAATCACCAGCGCGGCGTCATAGCCGGTAGCGGCAAAGGAAATTTCGGGTTTTTCGCCATACTTGGCAGTATAGCCAGTCACGAAATTTACAACCGCTTCATCATCGGAGTCAAAGGCAAAGTGGTCGGAATACACAACGGAAGTAAGCAAGCTCTTGTCCGCAATGTTTTCCACAACGTTGGCGGTGCCGTCAGCACCCAGATAGATGGTTTCCAGGCCCACTTCCTTGGCCTGGGGCAGGATCAAGGCCATGGCATCGCCATAGTAGGGCAGGAACACGGCATCAGGCTTGGCGTTCTTGATGTTGGTCAGCTGGGATTTAAAATCGATATCAGTGAAGTTAGCAGCTTCCTTAGCCACGATGGTCAGGCCCTTCACCTTGGCCTGAGCTTCAAAGGCAGCCACCAGGCCCATGGAATAGGCGCTGTCGGCGCCGTAGAGAATGGCCACATTCTTGTAGCCAGTTTCCGCAGCGTAGTTAGCCATTACATAGCCCTGGAATTCATCAATGAAGCAGGAACGGTACACATAGGTCTTGCCAGCGGTAATATCAAAGGCCGTGCCGGAGGGAGTCACCATGGGGATGCCGTCTTCATCGGCCAGCATGCCAACCACATTGCACTGGTCGGTGAGCACGGGGCCAAGAATCGCGGCATAGCCATCATCATAGAAATCGTAATAGAGCTTCTGAGCCTGTTCATTCTTGCCGGCATCATCTTCCCATACGAATTCGACCTTCACGCCGTTGATGCCGCCCGCGGCATTCAGCTGATCAATATACAATTCAGCACCATTGCGGATCGGAATACCATACATGGCAGCGCCGCCAGTCAGCGGACCGATACCGCCGATCTTAATGGTGTCTTCCGCCAGGGCGGGAGCGCACAGAGAAAGAGCCATAATCATGGCCAGAACAAGAGCAATCTTTTTCATAAAATAACCTCCTTGAATCAAATCAGCTTTTGATCTGTTCAAAAGCTTTTTATAGTATACACGTAAACGCCGCTGAATGCAAGAATTTCTCTGCATCCAAATTGTATTCTTTAGCCAATTCCGTTCCTGGCGGGCGCTTTGCCCAGATATGCTTCCTTCACCCGGGGATCATTGAGCAATTCCTTGCCCGTTCCCTGCATGCTCAGGCTGCCCGTCTCCAATACGAAGGCAGAATCGGCAATTTTCAGCGCCGCATTGGCATTTTGCTCCACCAGCAGGATGGTAATTCCCTCTTCGTGGAGGGTTTCGATGATCTTGAAGATATCCCGGATCACCAGGGGCGCAAGGCCCAGGGAAGGCTCGTCCATCATCAAAAGCTTGGGCCGCATCATCAGCGCCCGGCCCACGGCCAGCATCTGTTGCTCGCCACCGGAAAGAGTGCCCGCCAGCTGCCAGGAGCGCTCCTTCAGCCGGGGGAAAAGATCATACACATGCTCAATATCCGGCTGGATATCATCTTTTCGCAGATAGCCCCCGATTTTGAGATTTTCAAGCACCGTCAGATTGGGAAACACCCGCCGCCCTTCCGGCACCATGCAGATGCCCTCGGATACGATCTTCTGAGGGCTGTGGCCGCTGATCACCTGGCCGTCATAGGTGATGGTGCCCTGGCTTCTGGGAATCAGGCCGGAAATAGCCCGGAGGGTGGTGGATTTGCCGGCACCATTGGCGCCGATCAGAGCCACAATCTGCCCCTTTTCCACGTCCAGCGAAATGCCCTTGAGGGCCTCAATTCCGCCGTAGCTCACTTTCAGATCCTTAATGTACAGCAGGCTCATTCCTCGTCACCTCCCAGATAGGCAGCGATAACCGCCGGATTATTCTGGATTTCCGCCGGTGTGCCGCTGGCGATCATTTTGCCAAAGTCGATTACATAAATCCGATCGGAAATTTCCATCACCAGATTCATATGATGCTCGATGATGAAGATGGTCAGATCAAACTGCTCCTTGATCCGGCGGATAAAGACACTCAGTTCATCCGTTTCCTGGGGGTTCATGCCGGCAGCAGGCTCATCCAGCAAAAGCAGGGTGGGATTGGTGGCCAGAGCGCGGGCGATTTCCAGCAATCTTTGCTTACCGTAAGGAAGAGAGGTGGCCGTTTCATCGCAAAGGTCATCCAGGCCCACTACCTGCAATAGCCGCAGCGCCTCTTCCCGCATCTTCTTTTCTTCCTTGGCATTGAGCCGAAGGGTGGCCGTAAATACGTTGCTGGTGCGGCGAAGATGCATGGCCGTCAGCACGTTTTCAAATACCGTCATTCCACCAAAGAGGCGGATATTCTGGAAAGTGCGGGCAATGCCCAGCTTGGTAATCTGGTCCGGCGTATGGCGGAGCACCTTGCCGGCATATTTTTCAGGATCGGAGCCGGCGTAGAGCTTTTTCATTTTGCCGTTGGGATGGTTCTGGGCAATGGGCTTGCCGTTAAAGAGGATCTGCCCGTTGGTGGGCTCATACACGGCGGTAACGCAGTTGAAAGCCGTAGTTTTGCCGGCGCCGTTGGGGCCGATCAGGGCCACGATCTCGCCCTTGTTGATCTCCATGCTCAGATCATTTACGGCTACCACGCCGCCAAACTGCATGGTGAGATTTTCGATCTTCAATACATTTTCGCTCATTTGATCGCCTCCTGGGAAGCCGTTTTGGGCCGTCTGCGGAAAAGATCGGGCAATTCCTTGGTGCCCATGATGCCCTGGCGGAAGAACAACACCACGATCATAATGATAATGGAGAACACCACCAGGCGGAAGCCGTTGCGAAGCAGGGGCACTTCAAAGGTGCCGATCACCTGCTTTTCATCCAGGAAGCGCAGCCACCATTCGGAGCAGGCCACAAAGAGGAAAGAACTGATGCAGCTGCCGGAAATGGAACCGATGCCGCCGATCACCACGATCAAAAGAATTTCATAGGTCATGGCCGTGGTGAAGGATTTGGCCTGCACCGTGCAGGCATACATGGCCAGCATGGCGCCGCCAATGCCCGCAAAGAAGGAAGAAATGCAGAAGGACAGCTGCTTATGATGAAACAGATTCACGCCCATGGCTTCCGCCGCGATTTCGTCATCCTTGATGGCGCGCAGGGCGCGGCCATAGCTGGAATTGATCAAAAGCACGATCAGGGCGATACATACCCCCGCAATCAAGAAGGGAATCAGGGTGGAGAGGTACACGGTGGTCTCCCCCGCCGCATTCTTGATATTGAAAGAATTAAAATTCGGGAAGGTATGGAGCATATTGGAGCCGTTGGTCAGCGGGCCCAGCTTATCCCACTGGAAAATAGCGCGCATGATTTCAGCAAAGCCCAGGGTGGCAATGGCCAGATAGTCGCTCTTTAAGCGCAGCACGGGCAGGCCGATGAGGAAAGCGAAGAACGCTGCCGCAAGCCCGGCCAGAATCAAAGCAGGGATCACCGGCAGGGAAAAGCCCAGGATGCCTCCGTTATAATACTGATACACGGCCGCACGGCTCTCCATGGGAATGGTGAAAATAGCAAAGGTATAGGCGCCGATAAGCATAAAGCCCGCCTGGCCCAGGGAGAAAATGCCGGTAAAGCCGTTGAGCAGATTCATGGAAACAGCCACCAGCGCATAGGTAGCGCCCTTTTTCAGCACCGTAAAGAGCATGGAGGTGGAGGGCATGATCTGCTCCAGAATAAATACCGCTGCATAAACCGCCAGAATGATCAGCCCGGTGATCACCATGCCTGCATCCAGCTTCTTTTTTCCCAACATCGCTTGTTTCTTCATTGCTGTCACCTCACACCTTGTCCGTCATTTTTTCGCCGAACAGGCCGGTGGGCTTCACGACGAGAATCACAATCAGCAGGGCAAACGTAAAAGCGTCGGAGAAGGTGGTCAGGCCCATCATCTTTTTCGTCAGGCCGGATTTAATCAGGATCAGATCCAGGCCCTTGATGATATTTTCGCATATACCGATAATGAAAGCGCCGATCACCGCGCCGGGAATGGAACCGATGCCGCCAAATACAGCGGCCACAAAGGCCTTGAGGCCAGGCATGGAGCCAGAGGTCTGAATTACGGAGGGATAATTGGTGAAATACAGCATGGAGCCCACCGCTGCCAGGAAGGAACCAATGATAAAGGTGGTGGAAATTACGCTGTTGATTTTGATGCCCATCAGCTGACTGGTTTCAAAATCCTTGGACACGGCGCGCATGGCCATGCCGATCTTGGTATGGTTGATCAGCCACACCAGGGCCACCACCAGAATGATGGTAAGGAAAGGCGTGATGACGGTGACCATCTTGGTGGTCATGGTAGCGCCAAAGATGGTGAGGGTCACAGAATCGGAAATGAAAGGGATGGTGGGATACACCTTGTTCAGGCCGCCCGTCACATATAATACCAGGTTCTGCAAAAGATAGCTGACGCCGATGGCCGAAATCATAACGGACATACGGGGCGCCGTGCGCAAGGGCTTATAAGCCACCCGCTCAATGGTGAAGCCGATCAGCACGGAAATCAGCAGCGTAAGAGGAATGGCCAGCCAGATGGGCATGCCGCTGGCGGAAATATACACCATCAGAATACCGGCCACCATAAACACATCGCCATGGGCAAAATTGATCAGGCGCAAAATGCCGTATACCATGGTGTAGCCGATGGCGATCAAAGCATACTGGCCGCCCACCGAAATACCGGAAAGCAGATAGGGCAAAACATTTTTCAAGGGGACAACCTCCCTTTAGTAAATCTTTTTCACCGGGAACATGTACAGCCTCAAAAAGGCACCAGCAACCATGCCCTTTTGATACGGCGCATGGCCCCGGAAATGCGGCGGGCGGGGGCTTTCATTTGCCCCCGCCGCGTGCCGCTTTTCTGTATCAGGAAAAGATTATTCAGCGCCCATCACAATGACCAGCTTCCAGTCATCATTGGCGGTGTCCACCGTCTTGATGAAGGCGCCGTCACGGGCAGCATCGCCCACTTCATTGAAGGAGATGGCACCGGTAACGCCTTCATACTTCACATTCCACAGCGCTTCATTCACAGCCTTGGGATCAGTGGAGCCGGCAGCCTTCAACGCTTCCAGAGCCACATAGTAGGCGTCATAGCCCATGGCGGATACGGCGGAGATCATGTCGTTGCCGTTGTTGTTGGTCAGGTTCACAGGATCGCTGTTGATCCAGGTCTTGAAGCCCCGGTCAAAAGGCGTATCATTTTCAGCATAGAAGGTGGAAGCGTAGATGGTCACGTTCTTGCCGCTGGCGGCGGTGATCACCACGTTGGAATCCCAGGTATCGCTGCCCATCAGAGGAATGGCCACATTCTGGGCGGCAGCCTGTTCCACCAGCAGAGCGGAGTAGGCCAGGGAGCAGGGAGCAAAGATTACGTCGGCTTCCAGAGCAGCGGCAGTGGTCAGGAAGGAAGTGAAGTCGGCGTTGCCGTTCTGGAAGTATTCGTCTACTACCAGGCCGCCGGCCTTTTCAAATTCCACCTTGAAGTAGTGGATCAGGCCCACGTCATAGTCGTTGCCCAGTTCGCCCAGGCAATAGGCGGTGTCAGCCTTCAGCTCTTTCACGGCAAACTTGGCCAGCTGCTCAGCCTGGAAGGGATCCAGGAAGCAAATGCGGAAGTAATGGGTGTTGCCCAGGGTAACGGAGGGGTTGGTGCAGGTAACGCCCACAGCGGGCACGCCGGCCTGAGCAAAGATGGGAGAACCGGCAATGGAAACGCCGGAGCCATAGGAGCCCAGCACGATGGATACGTTTTCGCTCACCAGCTTCTGCGCAGCAGAGGGAGCCTTATCGGTGGAGGAACCGTTATCGGCATAAACCAGTTCCACCTTATAGGTGGTGCCGCCGATTTCCACGGTGGGGGTTTCAGCATTGGCATACTGCATGCCCAGCATTTCCTGCTTGCCGCCGGCGCCGCTGTCGCCGGAAGCGGGCTCAAATACGCCAATCTTCACCACGGGCATATCTTCGGCCATTGCCAAAGCGGGAAGAACCATCATCAGAACCAGAACGAAAGCCAGAATCTTTTTCATCACGTTCTCAACTCCTTCAAAAGAATATGGTGAGTATACTCCCATTCTTTGCGAATTGCAAGTTAAGTACAGGATAAATGCAAAACTGAAACAATTGAAGTACAATCTGCCCTGATTCTGTGTATTTTCTTTGAATATATATGAATTTTTGCATAAAAAAATCGCATTTCCCTAAGGGAAACGCGATTCAGACTGTCAAAAAACCCCTGGGATGCGTCGAAGGGCCGCTGCCCTTCGACTGTAATCCGCAGCCGGCGACATGTGCGGCGGCGAGGAGCGGAAGTATTCCGCTTCCTATATCAATTTACGACCGCAAAAATAGGCTTTCCAGCCCTGTGAAAAGGGCTGGAAAGCCATTTTTGCAGTAAATGTGATGGATCGAATGGAAGACTGCTTTAGCTGACTTCCATTCGCAGTTTGTCGAAAATACTTTTTCGACAAACTACGCATTTCCCTAAGGGAAACGCGATTTTCTTAAAGAAATGAATTATTCTTCTTTCTTGCCCTTGGTGGCTTTTTCCAGAATCACCAGCACCAGAATGATCATGGCAGTTACCAGAAAAATGCCCACCATGCCCTTGAGCATATACATCAGGGATTCGCCGATGGAAAGGGGCGCTTCGGCCATGGCTTCGCCAGCCGCTTCCACGATTTCCTCAGCCAGGGTAAGGCCGGGCAGCATCAGCGCCACCAGCGCCATGAGAATCGCAATAAACTTTTTCATTTTCTTTACCTCCACGCGCTTACTTGAGGAAGAAGCTCAGGATCAAGCCGCCAGCGATAACAGAGGCGATCTGGCCGGAAACATTCACGCCCACGGTGTGCATGAGCAGGAAGTTCTGGGGATCTTCCTTCAGGCCCATCTTATGCACTACACGGGAGGACATGGGAAAAGCGCTGATGCCGCAGGCGCCGATCATGGGGTTGATCTTGGTCTTGCTGAACAAGTTCAGCAGCTTGGCAAACATCACGCCGCCCACGGTATCGAAGATAAAGGCCACCAGGCCCAGGCCCATGATGAGCAGGGTATCGGGAGAGAGGAATTCCGTCGCCTGCATACGGAAGGCGATGGTGAGGCCCAGGAACAGGGTGATCAGGTTGGCCAGCACCTTCTGGGCGGTTTCGGACAGGGAATTGAGCACGCCGCATTCACGCAGCAGATTGCCGAACATGAGGAAGCCAATCAGCGCCACGGCGCCGGGAGCCACCAGGCCCACCAGCATGGTCACGATGATGGGGAAAAGAATGCGGGTGGTCTTGGTTACGTTCTTCTGCTCGTAGGGCATCCGGATCAGGCGTTCCTTCTTGGTGGTGCACAGCTTGATGAAGGGAGGCTGCACAATGGGCACCAGGGCCATGTAGGAATAGGCAGCCACCATGATGGCGCCAAGATACTTGCTGTTCAAGGCCTGGGCAACCACGATGGAGGTGGGGCCGTCGGCAGCGCCGATCACGGCGATGGAAGCCGCGTCATTGGGCAGGAAGCCGCAAATACTGGCCAGCGCCAGGGTAAAGAAAATACCAAACTGAGCGGCAGCGCCAAAGAGCATGAGCTTTGGATTATTCAGCACCGGGCCAAAATCGATCATCGCACCGATACCGATAAACAGAAGCAGCGGGAACAGTTCATTGGAAATACCGGCATTGAACAGCACTTCCAAGGTTTCCACCGCGCCGGACATAGGCAGGTTCACCAAGATCGCGCCAAAGCCCATGGGCAAAAGCAAGCTGGGCTCCATATCCTTCTTGATGGCCAGGTAGATCAGCACCCCGCCGATCAGCCACATCACCGGCATCTGCCAGGTAAGATTGGTGAAATTCCCCAGCAGACTGTCAAAAAATTCCGCCATGATTAGACCCCTCCTGAGTTATTTAAAATATCCTATTAAATATAACAGATATTTCCCTTTTTCGCAAGGCGCTTTCCTCTGCTTTTCTGATAATATTTATCAGATTATTTTTTTATTTTCTCTTGACAAATAGCGCATCGTGCGCTATACTCTTCTTAAAGTTAGTTAATTCTAACTAACATTTCCCCCAGGACGGCATAAAATGAAAGCGGTGCTGCCCCTCTTCCCCGCTTTTCACCGATGAACCTGCAGAAAGGGAGCCGCCGCAATGAACCGTTTGGCCGTCTTTGCGCTGATTGCAGCGCTGCTGATCCTGGTTGTGTTAATTCGCGCTTGGCTGCGCGCCCGCTGCCTGAAAGGGTATAAGCGCACTCAGGATGAGCTTGATCCTTAAAATCACACGCCTCCAAAATCTTCTCCAAAAAGGCACGCGCCGTGCGGCATCACGGCGCGTGTTCTTTTTTAATTCATTTTTTCCATTACCCGGGTCAGCAGCGCGGCAAAATCTCCCCGCACCCTGCGGCCCGTTTCCATCACTTCTTCATGGTTGATGGGCTGATCCAGCACCCCGGCAGCCATATTGGTAATGCAGCTCACCCCCAGCACCTGCATGCCGGAATGCACGGCTACGATGGTTTCCGGCACCGTGGACATGCCCACGGCATCCGCCCCCAGGATTCTTACCATGCGAATCTCCGCCGGAGTTTCATAGCAGGGGCCGCTCATCCAGCAGTATACGCCCTGTTTTAGATCAATCTTCAATTCCTTGGCGCATTCAAGAGCCAGGGCCCGCAAGCCCTTATCATAGGCGTTGCTCATATCGGGGAAACGGGGGCCGAAAGCATCCAGATTCTCCCCTACCAAGGGATTCTTGCCGGAAAGATTGATAAAATCGGTGATCAGCATAAGCGCTCCAGCCGAAAAATCGGTGTTCACGCCCCCGGCTGCATTGGTAACAATCAGCTTTTTGATGCCAAGCCTGGCCATCACCCGGATGGGCAAGGTCACATCCTCCATGGAATGGCCCTCATAGCTGTGGAAGCGACCGCTCATCATCATCACCTGCTTGCCCGCCAGCTGGCCGCAGATCAACTTGCCCGCGTGGCCCTTTACCGTGGCATGGGGAAAGCCGGGAATATCGCTGTAGGCAATCTCCTGGGCATTTTCCAGTTCATTGCCAAAATCCCCCAGGCCGCTGCCCAGAATCACCGCCACATCCGCCGTGCCGATGGCTTCTTTTACTGCCAGAGCCGCCTTCTCAATCCGTTCCATATATTCCATGGCTCATGCCTCCAATTCTTTCAGATAGGATTTCGCGCCAAAGCGCTGGGGAAGGCCAAAGTATTCGCAAATGGTGGCCGCCGTATCGGAAAAGCTTTCCCGGGTACCCAAGGGAATCAGCTGATCCATGCCCTTTTTCAGGCACAGAATGGGCACGTATTCCCTGGTATGATCGGTGCCCTGATGGGCCGGGTCGCAGCCGTGATCGGCGGTGATGATCAAAAGATCCTCGTCTCCCATCAGCGCAAAAAATTCCGGTAGCCGCTGATCAAAATATTCCAGGGCCTTGCCATAGCCCTCCACATCCCGGCGATGGCCGTAAGCAGAATCAAAATCCACCAGATTCACAAACAAAAGCCCGTCAAAATCCTGCTTCATATAGTCCAGAGCCGCATCGATGCAGGCCGGGTTTCCTGCGGCATGATTGCTGCCGGTAAGCCCCCGGAGGGCAAAAATATCCTCAATCTTTCCTACGCCAAGCACTTCCTTGCCCGCGTCTTTGAGAGCGTCCAGCATGGTGGGCGCAGTGGGCGGAAGGGAAAAATCCCGCCGGCGGCCCGTGCGGGTGAAGTGGCCTGCCTTTTCCCCGATAAAGGGCCTGGCAATCACCCGGCCCACCCCATGCTCACCCTGGAGCTGGGCCCGGGCAATCTCGCACAGTTCATACAGCCGGGGAACAGGAATCACGTCTTCATGGGCCGCGATTTGGAATACGCTGTCGGCAGAAGTATACACGATGGGATATCCCGTTTTCATGTGTTCCTCTCCCAGTTCATCCAAAATGGCGGTGCCGGAAGCGGGCTTATTGCCCAGGGTCTTGGTGCCGATGGCCGCTTCAAAAGCGCCCATTACTTCGGCAGGGAAGCCATTGGGATAAGTGGGGAATGGATGATTTAAAGTAATCCCCGCCATTTCCCAATGGCCGGTGGTGGTATCCTTGCCCATGGATTTTTCCATAGCCCGGCCATAGGCTCCTTTTGCCTTTTCATCCGGAGCAATGGAAATGCCCGGAAGATGGCCAAGGCCCAAAGCGCGCATATGAGGAATATTCAAAGGCATTCTTTCCGCAATATGGCCCAGGGTATTGGCCCCGGCATCGCCGAAAGCGGCGGCATCCGGCAAAGCGCCGGCGCCCACGCTATCCAGCACAATGAGAATTACTCGCTTCATTTTCATTTCTCCTTTCAGGGAACCAGCGGCTCGGCCTTTTCTGCCTCCTCCGTTTCCGGGGGCTTTGGCAATTCCTCCAGGGAAGAAAGGCCAAAGTGGGAAAGAAAGGTATCGGTAGTGCCGTAGAGGATCGGGCGGCCCAGAGTCTCTTTACGGCCCACCTCGATAATCAAGCCCTTATTCACCAAAGATTGCACCGAATAATCGCATTTTACCCCGCGCACCGCCTCAATTTCCAGCTTGGTCACCGGCTGACGATAGGCCACCACAGCCAGCGTTTCCATGGCGGACTGGGAAAGGGACTGCTTCTGGATGGGCTGTAAAAGCCGTTCCACATAGGGCGCGTATTCCGCCCGGGTGGATAATTGAATATGATGGCCAAAGCGCTTGAGGCAAATTCCCCTGCGGTGGTAGGAATAATCGCTGTCCAAAGCATCGATGGCCTGAAAGGTTTCATCCTCGCTTACCTCCAGCGCCCTGCGCAGCTCATTCACGTCCACCGGCTCCCCGGCCACGAATAATATGGCCTCAATCACATGGGCCAATTCATTGATATCCATCTACCTCTAATACCTCCGTTTGGCCGTTTCCTTCCCGGGGCTCCAACACCATATCCCCAAAGATGCCATCCTGCACAGCGCTGGCCCGGCCCAGCCTGAGCAATTCCAGCAGCGCCAGAAACAGCGTAACCACTTCATCCCGGCTGGGATGCTCGCTGAATAATTCTTCAAATCGAACGGGCCCTTTTTTGAGCCGCCTCAAAATATGCGCTGTGCACCTTGGCACGGTATATTCGTCCCTCACGATGCGCCGGGCCGCATGGATGGGCTCTTCTTCCTCTTCCGGCACCCGGGCCATCACCCGGGCAAAAGCGGCCAGCAAGCCATCCATGGTAAGCCCCGTCAATTCCAAAGTGGGCGGCGGCAGGGGATATTCCTCCGGCAGCTTTTGATACATCAGCGCAGCGGCCTTTTCAAAGCCCTGCATATCCTGGGCGATCTGCTTGAAGCGCTGATATTCCTCCAATTGGCGGATCAGGGCTTGCTCCGGATCTTCTTCCGTTTCTTCCTGGGGCTTGGGCAAAAGGGATCGGCTTTTGATTTCAAGCAAAGTGGCCGCCATGGCAATGAAAGCGCTGGCGTCATCCATATCCAGATCGGGGGCATTCTCCACCGATTGGATATACTGATCCGTCACCTGGGATACGAAGATATCCCGGATATTTATTTTCGCCTTGCCGATCAAAAAGAGCAGCATATCCAGCGGCCCGTCAAACTGGCTTAAATGCAATGTAAGCGCCATATCCTTACCCCATTCCGAAGATCCATAAAATTGCATCCAGCACGCCGTTTTGCACAAAATCAATTACGGTGTTTACCAGATTCGAAAAGAAATTGGTGGCAAAGCAGATCACCAGCAGCCCCACCATGATCACATTCATATACCGGGAAGGGATATGCAATTTGCCCCTGAGGAAAATATCATTCACCACATGATAGCCATCCAAGGGCGGAATGGGCAAAAGATTGAAGATGCACAGGCCCAGATTCACCATGGAAAAATTCATAAAGAACCGCTGGAGATACATGAGCCAGGGGGTGCTGAGATAATGGATGGCATCATCCACATATACGCCGCCTTCCTCCGCCATTTCCATGGCGATCAGCCCTTCCCCGCTATAGGTGAAATAGAAATTCATGCCCTCAAAGCTGAGAAAATCCCTGTGGTTGATGAGGGAAAAATATTCGCCCATTTCCCAAAGTTCCTGGCTCCACATAAAGCTGTGAATGCCCACCATCACCAGCATGGAAAACAAAAACAGGCAAAAATTGACGGTAACCCCCGCAATGGAAACCAGGAAATCATCCCGGCGAAAATTTTTAAAATTTCTGGGATTCACCGGCACCGCCCGGGCCCAGCCAAACCCGAATAAAAACATAAACAGAGTGCCAACCGGATCCAGATGCTTCATGGGATTAAAGCTCAGTCGCCCCAGCATCTGCGCCGTGGGGTCGCCGCATTTCAGGGCCACATAGCCATGGGCCAATTCATGCAAAGTAAGGGCGATCAATACTGCAGGGATCCGGTATAAAATCGCAATGATTGCGCCGGTAGGGTCGCTTTGCAATTGAGAAAGAATGCCCAATATCCTCTCCTCCTTCCGATAACTTTCCAATTTTATTATACTCCATGACAAGAAAAAACACAAGTTCCCGCCTTTACATCCTCCTTTTCCCCATGCTATAATGAATGAAATCATACCATTGCTACAATCCGGAGGTAAGCGCTATGAAAATATCTATTTTTCTGCCCCATCTCCTCAGCGCCGCCCAGCAGGAAAATCTGCCCCTTGAAAAAATTCTTAACAAAGCAAGCGCTATGGGATATCAGGGCATTGAAGGCGACTTTGCCCAAATCTTGCCCATGCTGCCCCAATTGCAGCCCATGCTCAAAGAGGCCGGCATGGAATTTTCCTCCGTGTACAGCTTCCAGAAATTTGAGCGAGGTTATGAGGAGGCACCCCTGCTGAATATGCTGGATTCGCTTCGTGCTTTCCCCTGCAAAAAGCTCATGCTGGTACCCGGGTTCTTTACGGAAGAGGCCAAGCGCGAAGTGGAATGGGCTCGAATAGTGGATGCCGTTTCCTTTGTATGCGAAGCTGCTAATGAACGGGGCATCACCGTGAGCGTGGAAGATTTCGGAAACGCCGCTTCTCCCTGCTTCACTACCGATGGGCTCCTTTTCCTGCTGGAGCAGATTCCCCTTTTGCAATACACCTTTGACACCGGTAATTTTTATTTCGCCGATGAAGATCCTCTTTCCGCCTTCTCTCTTCTCAAGCATCGATTGGCCCATGTGCATATGAAGGATTACAGCGCCCATCCTTTGCTGCCCGAGGAAGCAGAAAAAGCATCAAGCGCTGGGAAACGCAAAGGCTATCCCTCCCCTGTGGGCAGCGGCTTTCTCCCGGTGGAAGCCTGCCTTCGGGCCATATGCGAAACGGGTTATCATGATTTTCTCGCCGTGGAGCAGTTCGGCTGCGCCCATCAGCTGGACGCCATGGAAAAATCCATTCAGTTTATCCGCACCCGGCTGTAACGCCTACAAAAAAAGCATTCGCAAACGCGAATGCTTTTTTTCAGCTTTTATCAGATAGTGAACTGCTGAATGTCCGCAATCAGATCATCGCAGTCATCATTATACACATCCAGCGTAATGGGCTTGCTCAGATCCAGGGAGAAGATACCCAGGATCGACTTGGCGTCCACCACATGACGGCCGGCGCGCAGGTCCACTTCGTAGGGGTAACGGTTCACGGTATTTACGAAGGTCTTCACTTCTTCGGCAAAGCTGAGCTTAATGGCAACGGATTTCATCGGAACAGCACCTCCTCATCATCTTAAAGCTATTATACTCTCTATTTTTCCAAATTGCAAGCCTTAACCCAACTTATCCATAGCGGCATGCAGGCGGCGGAGGGTTTCCTCCCTGCCCAGGAGATAGGCGATCTCGAAAGCGCCGCCGGGGGTGTTGGCCAGGCCGGAAATGGCAATGCGCAGAGGCCAGAGCACCGCTCCGTTCTTTTTGCCGGATTCGGCGATAGCAGCCATCACAGTATCGTGGAGGTTGGCTTCGGTCCACTCCTGGATGCCTTCAATCACGGGCAAAACGAGAGCAAGATTCTCTTTGGCCACATTTTCATCACACTTCATCTTCTTATGGAAGTAAAGAGACAACTCATATTCCGGCATTTCCGCCAGGAAGGATACCATTTCAGGAATCCGGTTGAACACTTCCGTGCGGCCCTGCATAAGCTCGGCCAGGCGGCGGTAGTCCATGTTCTTCCCGGCCAGCACCTGATCAAACCAGGGAGTGGCCATTTTGAGGTAATCCTCAAAATCCATCTTGGCGATATACTGGGCGTTCATCCAGGTGAGCTTGGTCACATCAAAGATACCGGGAGAATTATTCAGGCGATGAATATCAAAGGCCTCCACCAATTCATCCATGGTGAAGAATTCCCGATCGTCGCCGGGGTTCCAGCCCACCAGCGCCAGATAATTGATCAGCGCCTCTTTCAGGTAGCCCTTATCAATAAAATCGGAATAATAAGCATCGCCATCCCGCTTGGAAAGCTTATGCTGCGCATCCCGCATCACGGTAGTGAGATGCACGTATTCGGGGATATCCCAGCCGAAAGCGTTGTAGAGCAGATTATATTTGGGGGTGGAAGAAAGATATTCCATGCCGCGCATCACGTGGGTGATGCCCATGAGATGGTCATCGATCACGTTGGCGAAGTTATAGGTAGGCATGCCGTCCGCCTTGATCAGCACCATATCATCCAAATCGCTGTTGGGGAAGGAAATATGACCGAATACCACGTCGTCATAGGCGGATTCGCCCTCGGTGGGGCAGTTGAGCCGGATCACGTAGGGAACGCCGGCGTTCAGCTTTTCCTGCACTTCTTCCTTGGACAGGTTCATGCAGTGCTTGTCATACTTGAATACTTCGCCCTTGGCTTCTGCCGCCGCCCGGCGCTCATCCAGCTCTTCCGGGGTGCAGAAGCAATAGTAAGCCGCGCCCTTTTCCACCAGTTCCTGGGCATAGGGCAGATACATATCCTTGCGCTCGCTCTGCACATAGGGGCCATAATCTCCGCCCACATCGGGACCTTCATCCCAATCCATGCCGCAGCCCTTGAGGGTATCGTAGATCACTTCGGTAGCGCCTTCCACAAAGCGCTCCTGATCGGTATCCTCAATGCGCAGGATGAATTTTCCGCCCATTTTCTTGGCATACAGGTAATTATAAAGCGCGGTGCGCACGCCGCCCAGGTGCATAAAGCCCGTGGGGGACGGCGCAAAGCGGGTGCGTACTTCTTTCATGTTCTATTCCTCCTGTTATTATGGGGGAGGGGCTTTTGCGTCAAAAGCCCCTCCCCCATTCCCCCACCGAAAACCGATTCGGGATGGAGAAAAAAGACTTTTCCACGCAATCTCCCCGAGTATGTTTTAAGCTTTATAGCTGCTCTTGAGGCTTACCACACGGTTGTACACGGGATGGTCTTCAGTGCTGTCCCGATCCTTGCAGAAGTAGCCGTTGCGCAGGAACTGGAAGGTGTCCCCCTCCTTAGCGGCCACCAGAGCATGCTCGCAGTAGCCGTTAGCCACGGTGAGGGAATCGGGAGAGAGGAACTTGGTCACGTCCTTCTTATCCGCAGCATCGGCGGTATCCCATTCCTCGGTCATCAGTTGATCATAGAGCCGGGCTTCAAAGCCGGCGCAGTCACGGGCGTTCACCCAATGGATGGTGCCCTTCACCTTGCGGTTGGCGCCTTCGCTTCCGCTGCGAGAAGAAAGGTCGATGGTGCATTCCACATGGTCGATTTCGCCCGCTTCATTCTTCACGATATTTTCGCACTTGATGATGTAGGCGCCCTTTAAGCGCACTTCGCCTTCGGGCTTCAGGCGGAAGAATTTTTTGGGAGGCTCCTCCATAAAGTCTTCCTGCTCGATCCAGATTTCCTTGCTGATGGTCACATTCCGTTCGCCCATTTCGGGGAAGTCGGGATGGTTTTCCATGGTGAGGGTATCCTGCCAATCATCAGAAACATTGGTGAATACCACCTTCAGGGGATTGAGCACCGCCATGGCCCGGGGCATTTTCTCCATATCCGCCCGAACGCAGGCTTCCAACATCTGCACGTCCACCGTGGAATCGGCCTTGGAAAGGCCCACTTGCTCCACAAAATTGCGGATAGCGGAGCCGGTATAGCCCCTCCTGCGCATAGCAGACAGGGTAGGCATCCGGGGGTCATCCCAGCCGGATACATAATTTTCCTCAACCAACCGGCGCAAATGGCGCTTGCTCATCACAGTGCGGGTGATATTGAGGCGGGCAAATTCGATCTGGCGGGGGCCGTGATAGATTTTGCCGTCCACCAGGCTTTCCTTATGAAAGCCCGCATGCTCGCAGAACCAATCATACAGGGGCCGGTGATCTTCAAATTCCAAAGAGCAGAGGGAGAAAGTGATCCCCTCAAATGCATCGGACAGGGGATGGGCAAAATCGTACATAGGATAGATGCACCATTCTTTGCCCGTGCGCCAATGCTCCTTATAGAGGATGCGGTACATGGCGGGGTCGCGCATATTCATATTGGGGGACGCCATATCGATTTTGGCGCGAAGGATATATTTTCCTTCTTCAAATTCCCCCGCCTTCATCCGGCGGAACAAATCCAGGTTTTCTTCCATAGGGCGATCCCGCCAGGGAGAATTTTTGCCGGGGGTGGTGAGGGTACCCCGGTATTCCCGCATTTCATCGGCAGAAAGCTCGTCCACATAGGCCAAGCCCCGCTTGATGAAATCCTCGGCGATATCATACAGCCGCTGATAGTAATCGCTGGCGTAGAATAATCCGCCCGTCCAGTGGAAACCCAGCCATTCGATATCCCGCTTAATACCCTCGGCATATTCATTATCTTCCTTGGCGGGGTTGGTATCATCAAAGCGCAGATTGCAAAGACCGCCGTACTTTTCGGCAGTGCCAAAGTCAGTTACCAATGCCTTGCAGTGGCCAATGTGCAAATAGCCATTGGGTTCGGGGGGAAAACGGGTGTGCACTTGCTGGCAACGCCCCTTCTCCAAATCCTGATCAATGGCGTCCCAGATAAAATTGCTGCGTGCCGCTTCGTTTTCCATACGCCTAACCTCCTTAAAATTCATACCCAAAGCGCGCCTATCAAAGGCGCTTTGTTCATTATATCCGCAATACCCGGAAATAGCAAGAAAAAAATGCCCGATTCCCTAAAAGCAGAGAACCGGGCAGGATTTTTGATCATTATTTTGCTTTGAGCGTATGCAAAATAGGCTCTATTTCCCTGAAAAATGCGCAGGCGATTTCCTCCATACCCAAATCACTGGGGTGATTGAATTCCCCGTGGGTATCATCCCGCTGGCGGATTTCTTCCATGGATACAAAGATATCTCCGTACTTTTTCGCCACTGCTTCTTTTTCCGCATCCAATACCGGACGGATATAGAAGCCCTGGCTGTGGATCACATGGGCCTTGCCGGTGGCATTGAGGAAATTGCGCAATGTTTCATAGGCATCCCCAAAGCGTACAGGCTTTTCCAAAGCATGATCGTAATCCTTGGATACATTGGCCCCAAAGAACATCACAATGATATCCGCTTCAAATTCCGCCGCCTCCCGGTACTTTTCCAGCACCTGAGGATTGGCAAAATCCCGCTCAAAGGGCGCCACCTGGGCGATACAGAAGCCCGCTTCCGGGTCGATCTGGCGTACCCTTTTCATCACCTGGTGCACATAATCCTTTTCCAGGCAGGAAGCGGCCATTCCACATTCCCGATTCCAGCCGATTTCGGGCTTAGGGGCATGCCGGGTGATGGAATTGCCGACAAAGAGAATTTTCAGCCCCGCTCCGGGATAGAGAAACACGCTCTTTTTATTCTGATTGGCGGCAGGCACGATGTTTTCCTGATATTTGCTCATGCAGATCACACCTTGCAAGTCCAGTTATGGGTATCTTCCGCATGGCCCCACTGGATGGAAGTGAGGGTATCATACAGCTTCTGGGTGAGCTTGCCGATGCCGCCGTCCGCAATCTGATACTTCACATCATCCATGCGCAATTCGCCAATGGGAGAAACCACCGCCGCCGTGCCGCAGCCCCAGGCTTCCTTAAGAGCGCCGGTCTTGACGGCTTCGGAAAGCTCGTCCACAGACAGCAGGCGTTCTTCCACCTTGATATTCATTTCCTTGAGCAGCTCGATACAGCTCTTGCGGGTAATGCCGGGGAGCACGGAGCCGGTAAGGGCGGGAGTGACCACGGTATCATTGATGAGGAACATCACGTTCATGGCGCCCACTTCTTCGATATACTTGCGCTCCACGCCATCCAGCCACAGCACCTGGCTGTAGCCCTGAGCAGCCGCCCGGTCGCCTGCGCGCATGGAAGCAGCATAGTTGCCACCACACTTGGCATAGCCCGTGCCGCCGCGCACCGCACGCACGTCCCTGGTTTCGATCATGATTTTAACGGGGTTCAATCCTTCCTTATAGTAAGCGCCCACGGGGGAAGCGATGATCACAAACTTGGCATTGTGGATGGTGTGCACGCCCAGGGTTTCATCATTGCCAAAGAGGAAGGGGCGCAGATACAAGCTGGTACCGGGAGCGGAGGGAACCCAATCCTTTTCCATGTTCACAAAGGTTTTCAGCGCCTCCAGAGCAAATTCCTCATCCAGCAGGGGAAGAGAAAGGCGCTCGGCAGAATTGTTCATCCGCTTCATATTTTCTTCGGGGCGGAAGAGCTGCACTTCCCCATCGGGACGGCGATAAGCCTTCATGCCTTCAAAAATTTCCGCGCCGTAATGGAACACGGTGGAGGCAGGGTGCAGATTCAAATTGCCAAAGGGCTCGATCCGGGCATTGTACCAGCCCTTTTCCAGGTTGTAATCCATCACAAACATGTGATCGGTGAAATGCTGGCCAAACCCCAGGCTATTCTGATCGGGCTTAGCTTTGGGGGCATTGGTGCGGATGATTTTGATTTCCATGAGAAGTATCTCCTTTCGGTTGTACGGTTTACGCCGTTACGATGCTGTTGGCCTTTTGTAATTTCAGCTTTTCCACGGCATTTTCGCGCATCTTGTATTTGAGAATTTTGCCCGCTGCATTGGTGGGGAACTGATCCACGAAATCCACATAGCGGGGGGTCTTGTGGCGAGCCATATGATCGCGCACGAATGCTTTTAATTCTTCCTCGGTCATGGATTGTCCTTCTTTGAGGATCACGCAGGCCATAATTTCTTCGCCGTACTGCTCATCCGGCACGCCGATTACCTGCACATCCGATACCTTGGGATGGGTGTAGATAAATTCTTCGATCTCCTTGGGATAGATATTTTCACCGCCGCGGATGATCATGTCCTTGAGGCGCCCGGTAATGCGGTAGTTACCTTCCGGGGTGCGGCAGGCCAAATCTCCCGTATGGAGCCAGCCATCCTTGTCAATGGCGCTCTGGGTGGCCCGAGGCATTTTATAATAGCCCTTCATAATATTGTAGCCCCTGGCCACAAATTCGCCCGTCACATTATCCGGCAAATCTTCCCCCGTTTCCGGGTTCACGATCTTGCATTCAATTTCGGGCAGCGCCCTGCCCACCGTGCCCACTCGCACTTCCAAGGGATCGTCGGTAGAGGACATGGTGCAGCCGGGGCTGGCCTCGGTCTGGCCATACACGATGGTGATTTCGCTCATGTGCATCTTGTTTACCACGTCCTGCATCACGGAGATGGGGCAGGGAGAGCCCGCCATGATGCCGGTGCGCATATAGGAAAAATCGGTCTTTTCAAAATCCGGATGCTCAAGAAGCGCAATAAACATGGTGGGCACGCCGTGGAAGGCCGTGATCTTTTCCTGATGGATACAGGCAAGGGCCGGCTTGGGAGAAAAATAAGGGAGGGGATAGAGGCTGGCCCCATGGGTCATGGAGGCCGTCATGGCAAGCACCATACCAAAGCAATGGAACATGGGCACCTGGATCATCATGCGGTCGGCGGTGGAAAGATCCATGCGGTCGCCGATGCACTTGCCGTTGTTGACGATATTGTGGTGGGTGAGCATGACGCCCTTGGGGAAGCCGGTGGTGCCGGAGGTGTACTGCATGTTGCAAACATCCGTGGGCTGCACGCTCTCCGCCCTTCTCAGCAGCGCCTCCCGAGGGGTGCGATTGGCCCGGGCCATGGCTTCTTCCCAGGTGAGGCAGCCCTTCATGGAAAAGCCCACGGTGATGATATTGCGCAGGAAGGGCAGCCGCTTCATATGCAGGGATTCGCCGGGAGCAGTGGTGGCCAATTCAGGGCACAGTTCCTGAATGATGCCGGCATAGTCGGCGTCGCGCCAGCCCTCCACCATGATCAGGGTGTGGGTATCGCTCTGACGAAGCAGATATTCCGCTTCATGGATTTTATATGCGGTATTCACCGTTACCAGCACAGCGCCGATCTTGGTGGTCGCCCAGAAGGCGATATACCACTGGGGCACGTTGGTAGCCCATACGGCCACGTGAGCGCCCTTGCGCACCCCAAGGGCCATCATGGCCCGGGCGCATTCATCCACGTCATCCCTGAACTGAGAATAGGTGCGGGTGTAATCCAGGGTGGTATACCTAAAAGCATACTGATCGGGGAATTCCTCCACCATCTTATCCAGCAGGCGGGAGAAGGTGTAATCGATCAGGGCTTCTTTTTTCCACACATACTTGCCTGTGCCCCGCTTATTATCATACAGGCGATGGCGGGGACGGCGAGGATCCTTGCCCAGATCCCGGGCCACGGCGGCATAATGGGAAAGCACCACATCCGCATCTCCCATGGCGCCCTCCCCAGGCTGCCAGCTAAAGGAGAAAAAGCCGTCAAAGCTGATGGAGCGAAGCGCAGAGAATACCTCGGAAAGGTTCAATTCTCCCTCCCCTACCAGCTTCTTTTCCATGCCTTTTTCATTCTTAATCCCATCGCACAGATATACATGGCCGATGTAGGCGCCCAAATCGGTCACAATCTCTTCAGCGCTCTTGCCTGCCGCCGCAGCGCAGGGCACATCCCAGGCCGCGCCCAGGAAATCAGAGGCAAAGCGATCCAGCAAATTTTTTAATACGCCGGTATCCGCATACACGCCTGCCGTGGGCACCAGCAAGGTGACGCCATATTTTTCAGCGAAAGCAATCAGGGGCGCAATTTTTTCCTGAGCGGCATCCACGTCTTCTTCCATGGGCAGCACCACAAAAGGCACCCTAAGATCATGAGCCATCTTCACGAGGGAAACCACCGCTTCCCCGCTCCAGCCGGGATGGGCGGCGATAGCCGCTACACTCAGCGACGCTTCATTCAACCGGCGCACCGTTTCGCTCATATGGGCAGGAGACAGAGGAGCTCCCGCCTTTTCAAATCCGGAAAAGCTTTCAACCGATAATTCCAGCCCATCATAATGCATCTCCTGGGCCAGATTCATGCATTCCTCCAGGGAAAAGGGCCAGCCGCCCGTAGCAAAGCAAAGCTTCATACCGTTTTCTCCTCATAGGCAATTTTGTTCAAGGCATTGATATAGGCCCGGATGGCGGCACCGATAATATCGGTGGAAATGCCCTTGCCGGCATAGATCTTGCCGCCATGGCGCAGCCGCACCAGGGCATCGCCCATGGCTTCCCGGTTCTGGGTCACGGAAGCGATCTGGAAATCATCCAGTTCATAATGCTGGCCGGCAATCTGCTCAATCGCCAGGAAAGCAGCATCGATAGGGCCATCCCCGGCGCACAGACCAGAGAGAATCTCGCCGCCCTTATCCAAAGCGATATGGGCCGTGGGGGTAATGGCGTTGCCACTGTTGATCAAATAGCTCTTTAAGCGATAAGTGGGAGGCACCTGCTGGGAGCTGGAAAGAATAATAGCTTCCATTTCGGCCCGGTTCAGCGCCCTGCCCTTGCCTTCCCGCTCCAGCGCTTCCTGCACATGGGCCATATCATCTTCGTTCAGCTCATACCCCAGGGCCTTTACGGCCTTGGCCGCCGCCTCTTCATCCGCCTGAGCGGGAAGGAGCATTTCACCGGCGTCGGAGAAGGTGTGGCCGTCAAAGGGGGTTGCCTTACCTCGGAAGGCCTTGAGCAGGGTATCCAGTTCGCTGCCGGTGCGATTTACCTTGGTGATATCCAAGGTGCTTTCCAATTGGAGATCGGCGCCTCGGGCACGGATGATACCGCCCACGGTAGCCGCATCCAGGCCATCCTGATCGCCAAAGGCGGTTTTGATTTCATCTGCCCCGGCCTGCAGCGCCGCTACTGCGCAAGCAGCAGCCAGCCCCAGTTCATTGCCGCAGCGCACGCACAGGATAACATCCGCGCCAACCGCTTCTCTGGTTTCCTTGACCAGCGCAGAAATTTCGCTGGGCAGGGAAAGCCCGGCAGAATCGCACAGTGTAATCCGATCGGCGCCGGCAGCCACCGCCGCCTTCACCGCAGCCATGGCGTAATCCTTTTCCGCACGGGTCATATCCTCACAGGAAAATTCCACGTCATTGCAAAGGCTCTTGGCCTTGACCACCAATTGCCCCACTGCTTCCAGCAGCTTGGGAGGCTTCATGTGGCACACATATTCGATCTGCACGCTGGATACGGGTACGGCCACGATCAATCGGGGATGGCGGGCACCCTGAATAGCTTCCCAGGTGCGCTCCACGCTTGCCTCCGTCAGGCCCGTCTGGCAAGCCAGGGTTCCTCTTTTCACCACGCCGCACAGGCTGCGCATCAAAAGCATATCCGCTTCATCCTGGGAAAGCTTGGGAGTTTCCACCGCCGTCATGCCCAGGTGATCCAGCTTTCGGGCAGCCTCCAGCTTCTGCCGGAAGCCCGCGCCCTGCGCCACGGAAGTGAACAGCGTCTGATCCGAAATACCGATTTGCCGCATGATGATACATCCTCCTTTAAAATAAACAGAAAAAATGAAGAAGAATCAGGAATCCTGTGGGGGTACAAGCATAAAAAAGCCCCTAAAGCGAATCCGCCTTAGGGACGATAAAGCAATTTTCTTTACCGCGGTACCACCCTGATTGCTGCCAAAGCAGCCTCCTCCAGGCTCTGCATGAAGCCCTGCGCCATGATAACGGGGCGTGCCGGAACACCTTACTGCATTTTTCAGGCATTCTGCTCGGGAGCGAGACAGCCCTTCCTTCCCATGATTGGCTCGCACCGCCCGCCAACTCTCTGCCATGGTTCCAGGAGCGCTTAACTCCGTCAAAGCAAGTATGGATAATATCTTAATCCATTTCGTGAATTTGTCAAGGGGTTTTTCGGTATTTTGTTTGTATGCACAATCCGGCTTTCATCAGGCCAGATTTTCCCGTTTAATCCAGGCAGATCCGGGCAGACTGCACCCGAGGCACCGCAGGGCATCCACATTTATCAAAGGGAGGATTGGGGGTATCTTCCCGGTTAATGCCCATACACACCCCCGGACAATAATGCAAATCCGCAAAAAGCAAAAATTTCATTTTATCTTCCTCCATCTGTTTTTATAAATAAAGCTTAAAGGTTGCAATCTTGTAGGGGGACAAAGGGAACTGAAGAGTTTTGCCCTTTGCGTTTACTTCGCTGATCAATTCTTCATTCAGGTTAACAAGCTCAGCCTTTTTGATATCTTTGGCACACCGGATTTCGCCCTCCGTCGTTTGGCCCGACGTATTAAATACCCGAACGATGATTTCTCCCTTAACGCCTGTTTCGGCACATTTAACAACCGAAGTGGCGATATTTTTCCCCTCCACCTTGATTGCGCTTTCATACACTTTCGCCCTTGCTTGATCGCTGACTGGCGCAAGAGATGCAGGAACGCTTACCGCAAGGGCATCCTGAATTTTCAGAAGATCGAAATATGCTACTTCACTATCAATGGGTGCCAGGGCGAAGGAAAAATCCATGGGGTGATTGTGCTGGCACCAGGTTTCACCGTTGGTGAAAACAGTTTTTCCAAAGCCCCGGAACAAGGTTACGCCAATCGTGCCCTCGGCGTCATCAAAAGAGCAGCATTCATGAATCCCCTCAGCGGAAACAAAGGCAACGCCGGCCCCATTTTGATCGCGTTTGCCAATGATCCCGTTGGTAGGATATTCACGATGAATTTCATGCCAGTCCTGCTTCTCATAATCGGGGCCGGCTTTTCTTTCCACGCAGTAAAATGCCTGGCCTGCAAAATATGTATCGGTATTAGCGCCCGTAGGAAGCATCAGGCGGATTCTATGGTCTTTGGCAAGGTTGTCAAAGCTCATTTTCACATCGGCATAACGGTTTTCGCTTGAAAGCCCGATCTGGCTTACAAACGTCAGCTCCACTGTATCTTCGCTTCTTACTTTTCCTCTGGGGGTGACGGAAAGCTCCCTGGGCACCTTAAGGGTACGCGTGACCTTGAACACGCATCTGTCAGGGCCGTTTTCTACTTTAGCAATAGTGCAGCTGCCGCCAACCGTGGATAAAACAACATCGTTAACCGGATTGGAATGGAACCAGCCGTCGCCAATTTCGCTGTCATCCACAAGATAGCCAAGATTCTCATAAACCTTGCCGGTCTTTTTATCGGTAAGCTTCACCGAACCGTTTTGCTGGATTTGCACGCGAATGAATTCATTCTCCATATAATCGGCGCCCGAAACCATCTTTTTAAGGTATCGGGTGTATAGATTGCTGGGAACAATCCTGAAATCAGCCTTGGCAAGCGCAGGCATTTTTGCGCGGAAAGTGATCGTATGCAAATCATATCTTATTTCGGCAGCCTCATTATAAGGATGCTTTTTCAGGCCGCGTTCAACCGATACAACCTGATAAGGGATTTCATTTCCTGCGGCGTCAAAAATTTTAAATGCATTAATCGCTTCTTCAAAGCCCACTTCGTTATAGCGTGCGCCATAATCGGGATGGAAATGAAGGCCAACCGTTACCGTTTTATCCACGTCATAAGGCAGATAATTTTGAAGGGTCAGCATGCTGGTATACTTATTGTTTTCTTTTTCGCTTCCCTTTTCAAAGGTCTGATCAAGATAATCGCCCACAATCACATCGCTGATCTCATCAACCTGGTCAAAACGATACATCATGTCTTTATGCACTTGATCGATGGAGCAGCCGCAAATAGAATCATGGGGGTGATTCTCAATGAGATAATCGTAAGCGCGTTTTGCGAAGCTGCGGTTAAGCTTGACGCCATCAAAATCGGCAAGCACAAGAGTGGGCTCAACAATCTTTTCAAGCATATTCTGGCAGCGATCGTTGCGCTGCTTAATGGGGTAATGGCTTGAAAGGGTGTTAATAATTTGGCGAAGATAACCATGGCTGAACTTGGCAGTTTCAAGCAGTTCGCCCTCCATGGCGGGCAGCGTATCCCTGTACTGCTCCACAAGCCTGCCCTGCTGGGTCAGATCAATGTGATGCACATTTGCCTGCGGATAAAGCTCGGCAATTTTCTTGATATAATCCGTTGTATAAAGAGCCGCCTCCGCATGGTCAAGGGCGTCCATCAATACAATAACGGGCACATTGGACCGTTCTATTTCGCTGTCGATATATTCCTTGATATTGGCAATAATTCGGGGGTTTTGGGCCGATTTATCCTCTTCATACCGGTAGGTATATTTGAATATACCGTAGCCGTGTTCGGTGTGAAGGGTAAAGTTGGTGCATTGGCTTCCATCGGGGGATTTCCAATGGAAATAGTAAGGTGTTCCCTCTGTTGTGCCACGGCCCAGACATGAATAAGGAATATCAAATCCACGAAAGATTTGAGGCATTTGGGCAATGTGGCCGAAAATATCGCAAATATAGCCGTATTTCCACGGCTGAACGCCCCATGCCTTGCATACCTGATGCCCTTTCATCAGGTTCCTGATCAGGCTTTCCCCCGAAACCAGAAGCTCATCGGGCATCACATACCACGGGCCAATAAGAATCTTCCCGTCCTTTATGAATTTACCGAGCCTTTCTTTGTTTTCGGGGCATATTTCGCAATAGTCCTCCAAAACAACGGTCTGCCCGTCAAAATGAAACGTCTTATATTCAGGATCGCTATCCATCAGATCCATCAGATGATCCACCATTTTTACCAGACGATAGCGGTAGGATTGAAAATCCTGATACCATTCTCTGTCCCAATGGCTGCCTGAAAAATAAAAAATATCCAGTTTTTTCATATTGTCGCCTCCAGAAAATGCCTCGCATGTTCGGAAGTCATTATATTATATCCATAAAATTTTGGCAAGAAAAAAAGAGAAGCCGAAGCTTCTCTCTTTTCTGCATTTCAATATTATCTCATTCCACGGAAATGAGGTAGTAATACAGGGGCTGGCCGCCGGAATGCACTTCCACATCACAATCGGGATACATTTCCTCGATTTCCGCCGCCAGAGCCTGAGCATCCTCTTCCTTGGTATCCGCGCCGTAGTACACGGTGATCAGGCCGTCATCCTCGGTCACGATATCCTTCATCAGGGTCAGCGCCACATCCCGGGTGTTATCCGATTTTACGGTCACAGCGCCGTTATGCAGGCCGATGATATCGCCCTCGGAAATGTGCATATTCTCAAATTCGCTGTCGCGCACAGCATAGGTGATGGTACCGGTGCGCACCCGCTGGGCCGCTTCCTCCATCCGCTGGGCATTTTCCTGGGCGGGCAATTCCGGCTGGAATGCCACAGCGGCAGCAATCCCCATGGCCACGTTCTTGGTGGGAATCACCATTACTTCCTTTTCGGAAAGCTGGGCCGCCTGCTGAGCCGCCAGGATGATATTGCCGTTGTTGGGGAACACAAACACCGTTTCCGCATTTACGGAATCAATGGCCTTTTGCAGATCCTCAATGGAGGGATTCATGGTCTGGCCGCCCTCTACCACGGCGTCCACCTGCAGATCCCGCAGGATATTGGAGAAGCCCTCGCCCAGGGATACGCTCACCATGCCATAGGGCTTGGGAGGATCATTCTTGGCCTGTTCCGCCTTCTTGCGCAGGTTTTCCCGGCGCTGCTCCACCATGTTTTCAATTTTCAAATTCACCAGTTCGCCCAGCTCCAGGCCATACTGCAGCGCCTTGCCGGGATCGTTGGTGTGCACATGCACCTTCACCAGTTCCAAATCGCCCACCACCAGCACGCAATCGCCAATGCGGTTGAGGCGGCGGCGGAACACATCGATATCATTATCGTTCACGCCGGCTTTCAGATACTGGATCAAAAATTCGGTGCAGTAGGCAAAGGTGATTTCCTCCATGGCATCGTGGTCATCCACAAATTCCACTTCGGCGCCGCTCTCCAGGCCCACGGGCAGGGCATCGATGGTTTCGCCCCGGAGCACAGCGGCATAGCCGGTGTACAGGAGCAAAAGGCCCTGGCCGCCCGCGTCCACAACGCCCGCCTGCTTGAGCACAGGGAGCATTTCCGTGGTGCGCTTAAGGATGCTTTCGCCGGTGGTGAGGATCACGTTAAAGAGGGCGTCATAATCATCGGGCGTTGCTTGCGCCTGCTTCATAGCGTCTTCCGCAATCACCCGGGCCACGGTGAGGATGGTGCCTTCCTTGGGCTTCATCACAGCTTTATAAGCCGTATCCGCGCCGGATTTGAGGGCACGGGCAAAGTCCACAGGAGTAATGGTTTCCAGGCCTTCCAAGGCACGGGCAAAGCCGCGGTAAAGCTGGCTGGTGATTACGCCGCTGTTGCCCCGGGCGCCGCGAAGCGCGCCCTTGGCCATGGCTTCCGCCGCCTTATCCGCACGGGTATATTCCTTCTGAGTAAGCTCCCGGGTAGCGCTGGCCATAGTGAGCGACATATTTGTGCCCGTATCGCCATCCGGCACCGGGAACACATTCAGCGCATCCACCGCTTCCCGATTTTTTTCCAGGAGCGCAGCCCCTGCGAGCAGCATTTCCCGCAGCAGCAATCCATCAATCGATTGTACCTGAATCAAGGGTTTTCCCTCCGTTCAATCAGTGGGGTTACACACGAATCCCTTCCACCGAGATATTGACGGAGCGAACCTTAACCCCCGTCATGCTTTCCAGCTTATAGCGCACTACTTCCACAATCCGCTTGCAGACCTCGGCCACCGAGATGCCGTATTCCACCACGATGAACAGATCCACATCCAATTGATCATCCACCAAGCGCACCTGCACCCCGCGGCTGAGATTTTCACGGCCCAGCCATTCCACCAGGCCATCCTTGGCCCGCTTGGAGGACATGGCTACGATGCCGTAGCATTCCAGTGCAGCATAGCCCACGACCTTGAGCATTACATCTTCCGAAATATAGATCGTACCAATGTCATTTTTGATTTTGCATTCCATCGTTACATCGAACCTCCTTAGCCGGTTCTGACCTACAGGCATTCGCAGGTCACTTTATAGTATAAGGTATTTTGGCCCAAGATGCAAGCCTTGAATTCATTTCCAGCCTTTAAATCGGAATATTTTGCTCCATTTTTCTCTTTTTGAGCCGTATTTTACATGCAGAAATTCCATTTATGATATAATGATTAGCGCATTGCGAAGCAATTGCGCGGATAGCCGGGCCCCGAATGGATGCACGGCGATAATCATGGTATAGTAATGAGGCAACCGGCCCGAAGGGCGGTTGGCCGTCTCGCCGACTTCCGAAGGGATGGGCGGCGAGCATTATGATGAAATAAGGAGGATGAGCATGCGCCCATCCCCCATGAAGATTTTCGGTTTCTTTGGCAATATCTGAAATTTGTCGGTTGATTATTGCTGCTTCTGGTCTCATTTGCGCCGATGGTAATTCGTTCTTCTGTTTTGGAAAGGTTGGTTTTGCTTGGTTCGGCCGATCCTTTTTGAATCTGAATTCTGCAGCCCGGTGTCTTTACCGTTTTCCGTCTGCCGATGGATCTGATCCGTTTTTGTTTTCCCTCATCGGCGCCCGGTTCCCATGATTGATGGAGGATTCCTTCCGATGTTCTTTTTCCTCCATATCCGTCCTGGTCAAAAAAGGAAGCTTTTTCGTTTGGTGGTTCATTCATTCCTTGGGCGATGAATCAGCCCATGGGGATCAACTCCATTTCCTTTTCTCGCCTTAACGTAACGGTTGCCGGGGTTCATTTATTATTTCTATTTTTATCGCTTGTTCGCCTGTATTTATTTTCAAAGCATTTCGCTTTTAATATCAGCCAGGCTTGCGCTCCCGCTCTTCCAAATCTCAAAGCGTGGATTTTTTCACTGTTTCCTTCACACACTTGAATACACCATAAGGTAGGATTTTGAAGGATGGATCAGGTGCCAGTTGCCCCATGGGTATCGCCTCCAATCAGCTTTGAATCATTTGGAAGTGGGACGGTGCTTTATCTCTTCTTTACGGTTTCATTATAACCGATAATGTTCTTTCTGTCAAGTATTTTTCCAAAAAATAAATTAATATTTTTTATAAAATTTGCGTTTTTCTCCGCTTGTGCTTTAGGGCGTGAAGGTGTATAATAAAAATGATATGAATCGTTTCAGATATGCCGTTTCTTTATAAAGGAGGAGGGGGTTCCCATGAAATTGAGTCTTTCCAGCCTGCAGGACAGGGCTGTTTGGGAAAAAGCCGGCTTTGAGCTGCCGGAATTTGATGTGACCGCCATGCGTGAGCGTACCCGTAAGGCGCCCAAGTGGCTGCACTTTGGGGGCGGTAATATTTTCCGCGCCTTTCCGGCTGCCGTGCTTCAGCGGCTGCTGAATCAGGGTGCCTGCGATACGGGCCTGGTGGTGGCAGAATGCTACGATGGGGATATTATTGAGCGGGCCTACACGCCCTTTGATAATCTTTTCGTGCTGTGCACTTTGAGCGCAGATGGCTCGGTGCAGAAAAAAGTAGTAGCTTCCGTGGCAGAAACCCTTCGCTGCGATGGCGAACGCCCCTCTGACGACGCCCGCCTTCAGGAAATCCTGGCCATGCGCTCTTTGCAGATGGTGTCCCTTACCATTACGGAAAAGGGCTATGCCGTTATAGATAATGCCGGCCGGCCCCTGCCCTTTATTCAGCGGGATATCGCCGCGCTGCCTGCCTCCGCCCAAACCGCCATTGGCAAGCTGACCGCAGGCCTGCTGCGCCGCTATCAGCAGGGCGGCACTCCTATTTCCATCCTGAGCATGGATAACTACAGCCACAATGGCGATAAGCTCCGGGCTGCCGTGCTCTATATCGCCGAAGGCTGGCGGGAAAATCAGTATGTGGGCAAGGATTTCATTCAGTATCTGCTGGATGACAACCGAGTGGCCTTCCCCATCAGCATGATCGATAAGATCACCCCCCGCCCCGATGAAAAGGTATCCCAGATGCTTTTGGAAGCGGGCTTTGAATATGCCACGCCCTTCATGACCCGGAAAAACACCTACACCGCTGCCTACGTCAATGCCGAGGAAACGGAATATCTGGTGGCAGAGGATCTGTTCCCTGGCGGAAGGCTGCCCTTGGAACAGGAGGGCATCCACTTTGTATCCCGGGATGTGGTAGATAAGTGCGAGCGAATGAAGGTGTGCACTTGCTTAAATCCCCTGCACACGGCCCTGGCCGTGCTGGGCTGCCTGCTGGACTACACCAGCATCAGCGCCGAAATGCAGGATGATGATCTGCGTGAATTGGTAAACCGCATCGTATACCGGGAAGCTATGCCAGTGGTGGTGGATCCCGGCATCCTCTCCCCCAGTGAATTTGCCAAGGAAGTATTGGAAAAGCGCTTCCCCAATCCCTTCATGCCCGATACGCCCCAGCGCATCGCCACCGATACCTCTCAGAAGCTGGCCATCCGCTTTGGCGAAACCATCAAATCCTATGCCTACAGCGATACATTGGATCCCCTCACCCTGAAATACATTCCCTTTGTGCTGGCTGCCTGGCTGCGCTATCTGATGGCGGTAAATGATGACCTTGATGCCTTCGTCCCCAGCCCTGATCCCCTGCTGGAAGAAATGCAATCTGCGCTTTCGTTCCTGAAAATCCGCTCCAGCGTGACCCAGAAGCAGCTTTACCCCATTCTGCGCCGGGAAGATATTTTCGGAATGAACCTGGATAAGCTGGGCATGGCGCCCCTAATTACCCAATATCTCAATGAAATGCTGGCGGGCAAGGGGGCTGTGCGCACCGCGCTGAAAAAGCTGCTGGCAGAATAAATCATCAAGAAAGCAAAAATGGCCGCATTCTTGCAGCCATTTTTGCATTTGCGGGGTTTGTCAGCATTTTGAGCCGAGGCTTTTCCCTCCGGCTTTTTTCTTGCCTTCAGGGATCCGTGCTTACCTGATCCCCCTGGGCGGTGAGATGGGCCACGGGAGTTACGAATTTGATCAACTGCTCCCAATTCATGGAAGCGGCGGAGGGAATCTGGCTTTCATTCTCCACCATATACTCCACAATCTCCACTCGATCCTTTTCCAATTTGCCCACGGCCACCAGATAAGAGCCTGTACTTAAAAGCAAGTCCATATCCGGCGTCAATTCCAGGGCTGCATCGGCAAAATACAGGGTGTCCCCTTGCACATAAAAGGAAAATAGCTCATGCCCGGTGATTTCACCATTTAAAATATCCGTAATTTCGGCAGACCCCTGGGACAGATCCGCCGCCGCTTCATATTGATAGGTACGGTCATACACCCCGCCCCCGGCAGCTGAAAAATCCCCCATCTTCTGGTTATCCGGAAGGGCAGCAGCATCGCTTTCCTCTGTTTCCTGATCCTCCAGCGCTTCGGCCACTTCCAAGGCATCCATTTGATACGTATGGCTGGAAGTGCTCTTCCAGGTGAAACGATACCAGCCGTTTTCCGGCTCTGCCCCCAGTTCCTGGGCGTCCTTTGCCATTTTTGCAATCAGGTCCCCGGGGATGGTATAAGAAAGATTGCCGGGAAACTGCAGGGCGATTTTATTGAGCTGCGCTTCATAAATTTCCATGCGTTTCCGGGCGGCGTCGGCCAGCTTGCCTTCCGCCCCTATTTCCGGGGCTTCCACCACGCCGGGCAGCGGGGTGACCCGGGTGTTTTTATCGGTTTCCTTTTTCGCGCATCCGCCCATCAGCAGCGCCAGGGCCATCAGGCCGATCAGCATTCTTTTCTTCCGCAAAGCAGCACACCTCCTTTGGTATGTATTCCTATTGTATCACATTCCTGTGCATATTAACAAGCACAGCCCTTCGACACCGTTCGTCTTTTCATATTTTAACGCAGTTTCGGCATGAAAACAGCCCTCGTAGTGCATCCTGTAAGGGTGATGCATTGCAAAATTTACAATTTCCTTTTTGCTTCTTTCGCGCTCCGCCTTGACCAACTTGAGCGAAAGGGTTTATAATGGAAGCGGCAGGAAACTGCCCAGAAAAATTTTCTTGACCGTGCAAGAAATGGGAAGGGTACGCCGTTATATGAGTGACCGGGCAGAGAACCGGGCTGAAAAGCAGCGCATAGATGAGCAGCTTTTTGAAGAGCTTTATGAAAAGTATGCCAACGATGTGCTCAGAGTCAGCTATTTTTATTTGGGAGACCGCCAGCAGGCAGAGGACGTGACCCAGGATGTGTTCGTCCGGCTTTTGACCCATACGCCGGAATTGGTGCCCGGCCGGGAAAAAGCATGGCTGCTGAAGGTGGCGCTGAACCGCTGCCGGGATCTGTGGCGCGCCGCCTGGGTGAAAAGGGTGGTGCTGGGCAGCCCGGCCATGGAGCTTACCCCCGCGCCGGATCAATTGGAGGAAAGGATGGAAAAGCAGGAGCTGCTTTCCGCTATCCATCGCCTTCCTCCCGATTTTCGGGATGTGATTTTACTTCATTATTATCAGGGCATGGGTATTTCAGAAATGGCCGATATGCTCAAGGTGCCCGAAGGCACTATTTCTTCCCGGCTTTCCCGGGGCAGAAAAAAATTAGAAGAACTGTTAAAGGAGAGTGGAACGCGATGAAGAGCGTGGAGGAAAGGCTGAAAGCATTGCCCCAAATGGCCGATTCCACCGGCCTTCAGGCGGATGAGGCGCTCAAGAGAAAAATTCTTCGGGCGGCCCGCGAAAAAAAAGAAAAGAAGGCGCCTGTCCTTCGCTGGGTGCCCGCTTTATGCTGCGCGGTGGCAATCCTGATTGGCGTTACCGCCGTTTCTCTGCCATCTCTTACCCCTGCCGGCCCCCAGCCTACCCATGTGCCCCTGATCGATTCCCTGGCCGCCGGCAGCGATCTGCCCTTGGGAAATAAGCTGGCTTTGGATGTGCCCCCCGGAAGCATCACCATCCGCTCCTCTTCCAATCCTTCCTTCCGCAGCATCTGGGCCCCCGCTTCCGGAGGAAACTTTCCCCTGATTGGCGTAAACGGCCGTTATTACAGAATGCTCACCAACCCCACCAGCATTTCCTCCTCCCTGCTGGGAGGCTCCCTTGGCACGGTGGAGCATTATACCAGCGAGCCTGCTCTGGCGGGCGGCGGCATCTGCTCCAACGTAGTATCTGCCGGCGAAACGGTATATGCCGTATCCGGCATGAACGGCGCCATGGCCGCCGCCAAGGTAAATGGCGTGCTGCGAGTATTCCAGCGGGTGTCCTTTGGAGATAATGCTTTGGTAGGCGGCGAACGCCTGAATGATACCCTCAAGGCCGGCAGCGTGGTGGCACTGGAGTTGACGGGCGTTGGCACCATTAACGATAGCGTCAAGGCCAAGGAGCTGCTCAATATTTTGCTCAATAATGCCAGCTTCCTGCGCTCCGGCGGCAGCGAAACCAACCGCTCCCTGCTCATCCAGCTCAGCAGCGGCCTGGTGCTCCAGATGGCCGTCAATGGCGAAAGAGTGATCGCCTGCGGCACCTGGGCCTGCCCCGAATTCTTTGATGCCTTCCAGGAAGCACTGCAGTAAATTTTTATAATCAAAAGCTCCTCTTGCCATATCGGCTAAGAGGAGTTTTTTGACGGATGAATATGATAAAAAAGCGTACTCCAACCAAGCTGCTTAGAAGGCAGATTGAAAAATAATATTATCCTATTATCCCTTCTGAATCCAGGCGTTCCAGGTCGTTTCATCCGCGCCCAGGGTCACCTGCTCCCCATTTCTCACAATGGGCGTGCGGAGGAACTTGGGATGCTCCAGCAGGCATTCCAGCACATAGCTATCATCATCCGTATGGGCAATGGGATGAGACAGCGCCTCTGGGCTCTGGCGGTCCACCAGGTTCTGGGCGCCCAGGCGGCGTGCAAAGAGCATTAGCTCCCGCTGGCCCAGCTTATGTTTTTTCAGATCCAGCAGCTGATAAGGGATGCGGCGCTCCTTAAAGAAGCGCTCCGCCTTCTGGGTATCAAAATTTTTCTTGGAAGCATAAATCTGGATATTCATTCCGGCTTATTTTCCTCTTCTGTCAGGAAAGGCAGGGGCAGCCTGTTCTGGCCATCCTCCCACAGCCGCTCCAGATGATAAAATTGCCGATCCTCCGGGTGGAAAATATGCACCAGCACCGTGCCGTAATCCAGCACGATCCAGCGTCCTTCCCCCGTTCCCTCCCGGGCGCGAAGGGTCACGCCCTCCAGCGCCAGTGCGTCATCCACGTCATCCGCCAGGGATTTTACCTGCAAAGTGGAGCGGCCGGAGGCGATCACCATATAATCCGTAATCACCGTTAAATGCCCCACATCCAGCACGGTGATATCCCATGCCTTTTTATCGTAGAGAATGTGTGCGATCCGTTGGGCCAATGCGCGTTGATCCATCCAAAAACCTCCTTGCTTTTTGAGCTTATATCATCATCATTTTTTCTTTTAAGGTGATCAGGCTTTCCAGATAGGCGGCCGTTTCCTTTGCCTGAGAAAAGAAGGGGCGACCGTTTTTTTCCACGTATTCCTGCGTTTTTTTCAAGGATTGCAGCGCGGCGGCGGGCAGGGATATTTCCGCCAGCTCCCGGATTTTCGCAAGCCCGTCATAGTCTTCCCGGCCTTCCTCCGTAGCATCCGCCACAAATATGCAAATTTCAAGCAAGCTCATGCCGGGGCGGCCAATGGTGTGGCTGCCAATCGCATGAAGAACCTCTTCATCCCGAATGCCAAAGCGGCTTCTGGCCACATGGGCCCCTACCGGCCCATGAAGCATAGCGCCCGAGGAAAGCATTTCTTCATCTGCTACCAGGTGATGCTCCCGGGCAATCTGAGAAAGCACCGGCAGCGGCATGCCCTTGGCGCAATCGTGCAAGAGCCCGGCCAGAGCCGCCTTCTGCAAGGGCAAATGATGGATGCGGGCCAGGCGCACCGCCTCCTTGCGCACCCCCAGGGTATGCTTAAAGCGCCGGGGATTCATCATGCCTTTAAGCCTTGGCAGAAAATCCTGCTGATACAGGCCCTGCTCCGCCATGAAAGCCAGCACCCCTTCATCCAGGCCTTGGGCATCCTCATACCTGGCAGAGAGGGAGCGAATCAGCGTGGAGGAATAGGGAAGCCCCGGGGAAGGCAATAGATCAATCTTCGCCCCGGCTGCCCGTGCCTTTTCCAAGGCGTCCTTTTCAAAAATGCCTGGCCGGGTAAAGCAAAGAAAGCTGCACATGGAAAAGAGCCTGTCCGCTTCATGCCAGTAGGGCAAGGAGGGCAATTTATCCGCTCCCATAATAAAGGAAAAAGCAGCGTCAGGATATTCCCTGCGCAGAATATTCAATGTATCGGTGGTATAGCGGCTGGAACCGGCAACACCGGCACAGGATAGAACGAGGCCCGGGCAATTTTCAATGGCCAAGCGGCACATTTCCATGCGCTGCTCCACTGTGGCCTCCGCCTCTCTGTGGGCGGGCCGGGCCATGGGCAGAATCAGCACCTGATCCAATTGGGCGTGGTGCAGCGCCTGCTGCGCCAATGCAATATGCCCCTTATGAATAGGATCAAAGGTACCCCCCAATACGCCCAATCGCCTCAATGCAACTCATCTCCTGCTTATAGTATAACGCATTTTGGGCAATCTGAAAAGAGGGGGGAGGGAGAAGATTGCAGGAATATTTGCAAAGATCCCGGCTGGGCGAGGCCATGGACGCCTTGGGATTCCGTTTTTTAGCGCTGATATTAAGCCTTGGCTGGTTTATTTTGCTCTGGGGGGTGCGCTTACCCGCCATTGCAGCAGGGCTATCGCTTTTTTGTCTGATAATGCTCTTGGAGCGCAAAACCAGGGATGCCAGGCTCCGCCGCAAAGAAAGCAGGCTGCGGATACAGCTGGGAGGCGAAATGCTGCTGGAAAAGCTGCTGATGGAGCCCCCTGCCAAAGCGCATTTTGAAGCAGCCGCCATTTTTTCTGCCGCCTACCCGCTGCAATTGCTCCAGGCCGGAAAAGAGGGCGTGCTATGCCGCCTACGCAACGAACCCGTGCTCTTTTCTTTTTTTCAATCGCCTTCTTCTGCCCAGGCGGACGCCGCAAAGGCGCTTTTCTTTCAGCGCTCTGCCAAGGAGAGAGGCGCAGCACGGCTGATTCTCTGTGTTCCCTGCAAAATTTCCACCGATGCCTACCGCCAGGGAAAAGGCGAAATCCCCATTACCTTTCTGGATCGGGATACGCTGATTACTCACTTTGGCGCCGCCAGCCCGGCTACCGATGCGCAGCTGGTGGCCTTGGGAAAAAGGAAGCGCGTGCATGCCCCAGCCACCCAATGGCTGCGGCTGATTTTTTCCAGAGCGCGCGCCAAGCGCTATATTCTCTACGGCATCCTTCTCTTGGCCCTGTATCTGCTCACCCATCTTTTATACTATGGCCTGCCCGCTCTTTTCTGCTTTTTTCTGGCAGCAGGGTGTCACTGTGCACCAAGGAATCAATCTGTCTTATAAGAGACGGGGGCAGGGGGCTTCTCGCCCCCTGCCCCCGTCTCTTGCGTTGCACCGGCACGCTGCTTGCAGATGAAGATTACAATATTCGGAGGAAGGGTCAAGGGGCAATGTTCCTTGCGGAATTCTCCACGATTTCTTCTGTTTCTTTTCCCACAGCCAGAGAAAGCGCCTCCTCCACCAGGGCCATTTTATCCCGGCTGATGGCGCCCAGCCGCCGGGTGAGCCGGCTTTTTTCCAGGGTGCGCACCTGCTCGCACAGGATGATGGAGGGCTTAATAATTCCGCCCTGGGGCGGCAGAAGAGGCACATGGGTGCGAAGGGGCGCTTTGCCCATCTTGGATGTTAAAGGAAGCACGATCACAGTGGGGCTAAAGCGGTTGCCCAAATCATTTTGAATGATCAGCACTGGGCGGTATCCGCCCTGCTCCGAGCCCACCACCGGATCCAAATCCGCAAAATATATGTCACCACGCTTCACGTGTTTTCACACTCCGCCGGCGACAGCCAACGGGCGGCCGCCGCCGCTGATGGCGGGAGAAAATTTTCTCCCATGCTTCCATTCTATGCCCGATCCTCTCTTTGGGTTTGCTGATCATGGTAGGCTTTCCAAAAGCCGCTGTAGGATTGATAGCCCACCTTTTCCGCAATTTGGGAAAGAGATAAAGATTGATCCTTCATCAATTGCCGGGCCGCCTCCATGCGCCGATGGGTGATTTCTTCCCGGAAGGTGCGTCCGGTGCAGCGTAGCACCAGCCGGGCGGCCTGCTTGGTGGAAAGCTGCAAAATCCCGGCCAACTCCTCCAGACGCACATTCATCTGATAGCGATGATCAAAAAAATCATCGATCAGAAAAGCCGTATCCCGGATGGAGCGGGTGGCATCCTCCTCCTGGCTGATGGCCGCAAATATCATGCTAAGCGCCGCGCACATGCCGGCGCTGATGCGGCTTTGGCAGTATTTTTCAATTTCATGAAATATTATTTCTGTTTTTCCCGGAGGATAGGGCAGCCGGGTCATTTTTTCAATAGGCCAAGTGGTTTGAAAAGCGATATGCTGGGCGCCGGGCGAAAAGCGGGGCGCTTCATGAAATTGCTCTGCCGGAATCAGGAGCAATTCATTGGGCTTTAAATGCACCGTGCATCCGGAGAAAAGATAATCCCCCTCCCCTTCCCTGAGCAGGTGCACTTCGGCATAATGGTGGCGGTGATAGGGAGAAGGGGCAGCGCGAAAATCAAAAAAACCTTTCACCAAAAAAACCGTGATGCGCTCCTCACCTAATGAAAAGGAAATTTCCCGATTGGATGGCATTTCCTCAAAAGACATTTCTTTTTTCATATGTCCCGCCCTTCCATTGTATCTTCTGCCCATTCATGATAAGCTAATCTTACAATCATATTCCCTGTTTTATTGTAATCAAAATCTGCAAAAAGTAAAGGTGATCATGTGAAAATCAAGAAAATTGGCGAGCCTCAGGTGATCATGAGCAACCCTGCCGGAATTCACAACTATTTTGCCTGGCCCACCGTGGCAAGGCTGAAAAACGGCCGCATCGCCGTGGGTGCCTCCGGTTTTCGCCTGGCTCACATCTGTCCCTTTGGGAAAGGCGTAATCGCCATCAGCGAAAACGAAGGCAAAACCTACACTCCCCCCATGCCGGTGATTGATACCGTGCTGGATGACCGGGACGTGGGCCTTTGCCCTTTTGGAGAAAGCGGCCTCATCGTCACTTCCTTTAACAATACCGTTGCCTTCCAGCGAAGCAAAAATTTGATGGACGAAAATTATAAGAATGCCTATCTGGATCTGGTTCCTCCGGAAGCGGAACAGGCTGCTCTGGGCGCCACCTTCCGCATAAGCCTGGATAACGGCGTCACCTTTGGCCCCATTTACCGCTCCCCCACCACTTCTCCCCATGGCCCCATGGAATTAAAGGACGGCTCTATTCTCTGGATCGGCCGCACCCATTCCAAGGATGATTCCGATCAGGGGGAAACCGATTTCGTGGGTGCCTACCGGCTAAATCCGAATAACGGCGAAGTATCGCTGCTTGGCCGCATTCCTCCCATTGAAGATGAATATGGCCATATTCTTTCCTGCGAACCCCATACCATTGAACTTCCCGACGGCACCCTGCTTTGCCATATCCGGGTGAACCGCTATACCAATCAGGAAAACGCCCGGGTATTCACGGTGTATCAGTCCCGTTCCAAAGATGGGGGAAAAACCTGGGAACAGCCCTATCCCCTGCTGCCCCGGCTGGGCGGCTCCCCCGCTCATATTCTGCGCCTTGAAAACGGTACCCTTATTTCCGTATACGGCTACCGGGAGAAGCCCTGCGCTATCCGGATGATGTATAGCCAGGATAACGGTGAAACCTGGGATACGGGCCATATTCTGGTGGAAGGCTACGGTACCGATGATCTTGGCTATCCCTCCACCATTGAGCTAAAGGACCATACCCTGCTCACCGTGTATTACGCCCGTCAAAACAGAGAAACCCCCGCCATGATCTATCAGCAGAAATGGAAGCTGGAAGATTAAATAAAAGGAGAAAAATATCATGATGAAATTTAAAGGCGTTATGCCCGCCCTGGTTACTCCCCTGAATGCGGATGAAACCCTGAATGTATCCGCCCTGCATAACCTGCTGGATGATTTGCTCCAAAAGGGCGCCGACGGCTTTTATATTGGCGGCGCTACTGGCGAAGGCATCGCCCTGCGCAAGGAAGTAAGAGAGCAGCTGGCGGAAGAATGCGTAAAGCATGTAAACCACCGCAAGCCCTGCATCATCCACGTCGCTTCCACCGATTTCAGCGAAGCCATCGCCCTAGCTAAGCATGCAGAAAAGTGCGGCGCGGACGGCGTATCCGCCATTCCCCCCATTTTCTTTGGCTATGATGAAAATGAGGTGTATGATTATTACAAGGCTTTGGCGGAGGCCTCCAATCTGCCCATGATGATCTACTACAATCCTGCCGCCAAATTTACCGTAAACGCTGATTTCGCCGCCAGGGCCTTTGGCATTGAAAACGTGACCGCCATCAAGTGGACCAGCAGCGATTACTACGGCATGCTGATGCTCAAGGATTTAACCCACGGGGAAATGAACATTATCAACGGCAAGGATGAAATGCTGCTCATGGGCCTTTCCGCCGGGGCAGACGGCGGCATCGGCACCACCTACAATATCCAAATGGAAAATATCAAGGACGTGTTCACCCGCTTTCAGGCTGGAGACATCGCCGGCGCCCAGGAAGCCCAGATCAAGGCGGACCGGATCATCCGTGCCCTGCTCCGCTTTAAGACCATCCCCGCCACCAAGGCCGCCCTGGAAAAGATGGGCTATCCTGTGGGCAACGCCGTATTCCCCATGAAGCGTTACACCGATGCAGAAAAGGATCAGATTCTATCCGCCCTGAAAGCCGCCGGCCTCTGATCAGCCGGAGCAGGGGCCTCCTCGGCCCCCGTACCCCTGCGCCAGAGGACATCGTCCTCTGGACTCCGGTATGCGACGGAGCAAACTGAAAAAGCCTCGGTTTTTCCGCAAGAAACTTGAGGAAACGAAAAAACGCCGGGAGGGAGAAAGCAAGCTTTCTCCTCAGACTGTCAAAAAACCCCTGGGATGCGTCGAAGGGCCGCTGCCCTTCGACTGTAATCCGCAGCCGGCGACATGCGCGGCGGCGAGGGCCGTAGCCTGCCGCCGCCTGTGGCGGATGCAGGCAGGAGAAGG
>SVGW01000015.1 GCA_015056125.1 Clostridiales bacterium
ATTCATCCGGGCGGATCAGTTGGAGGAGATGCCCGTTCCCTATGCGGAAAACGAACATTATGCCCGGGCGGTAGCAGTACTGAAAGAAACCGGCATCCATTTCACAGTCCGCGGTCTGTATGAAAAGGGCCTGAGCAGGCATCTGTATTTCTCTTTAGAAAATGGCGGCCTGCTGACCTATTATGCTTTCGGGGATGAATTCAATTTATATGATCTGAGAAATTGGGGTATCCCTTTAAAAGATATGAGTGATCAGGATGCCTCCAAATTCATTCATTATTTTTTGAATGTTGCTATTGATATTCAGGAGGGACGGGCAATTTATGATCATATGCAGCCAGATTATCAGGGGGATCTGGGAAAAAGAAATATGGAAGCGGCTGCACGAAACATTCTGTTCAGTCTGGAATCCTTCGGCAATCAGGGCTTGACGATTATGATGGATTGCCTGGCTGCCCATGACGGAAATGATGCCATGAACAGCCTGCGGGCGCAGCTGGCCTCCCGGATTCTGGGCAGGCGGGATAAGACGCCTGTGGATCCGAAAATGGGCTGCGATTGGTATGATGCACTGGTTCTGGCTGTGCAGGATGATTTGCCTCATGTGGATGCGGCGGCCTATGAAGAGGATCCGCTGGCCCGTGCCGCTGCCCAGGCGATCATCGATGAGAAGGAGAGGATTGATCACAGCAACGATTCCTTTTCCCCGGAAGTGGACAGAAATAAAGCAAAATATGTGATCGGTATAAAGATTTATAAAACAAAGAAAACAGAAAAAAGTGCCAACCTCTGGGCAAATGTATCTGAGACGTGTTATGCCCTGTATGATGGAACAAATGCGTATCTGGTCAGCGGCAAATGGGCGCCCTGCCGCATTGAAATGAAAAAGGATCAGCGGGGAAAATGGATGCTGGAAAAACTGATTTGGCCTCAGGACGGCGAATTGTATGCCGGAAGCATCCGGGAATTTTGCGACGGCGATCGGAAACTGGCGGATCAGATGATGAAGGGTGAATATGCGGATACAGACGTATGCTTCCAGAAGTATCTGACCGCCAACGGATACGGCATCGTACAGTTTGAAAATTGATCAAAAAAGCTGAAAATCACTGAAAAAAATATAAAAAACAGGAGAAAAACACTTGCAAAATCCCCTGCAATCGTGGTATAATTTTACGGATCACGCATGCGGGGGGATTTTTCTGCCGGTGCCGCGAAAGTGGTGGCAGGGAAAGATGATCTCCGCAGAGGATACAACAATTTTAAGGAGGAAACTCAAAATGGCTGTCATCTCTATGAAGCACCTGCTGGAAGCTGGCGTACACTTTGGTCATCAGACCCGCCGCTGGAACCCCAAGATGGCCCCCTACATCTTCACCGAACGCAATGGTATCTATATCATTGATCTGCAGAAGACCGTTCGCAAGGTGGATGAAGCTTACATGTTCATCCGCAATCTGGCCATGGAAGGCAAGACCGTGCTGTTCGTTGGCACCAAGAAGCAGGCTCAGGAAAGCATCGAATCCGAAGCCAAGCGCTGCAACATGTACTATGTGAACAATCGCTGGCTGGGCGGCATGCTCACCAACTTCCGCACCATCCGCACCCGCGTGGAACGCCTCAATGCCATCGATAAGATGGAGCAGTCCGGCCAGTTCGACGTGCTGCCCAAGAAGGAAGTTATCCAGCTGCAGCATGAGCGCGAAAAGCTGGAAGCCAACCTGGGCGGTATCCGCGAAATGAAGAAGCTGCCCGGCGCCCTGTTCGTTGTGGACCCCCGCAAGGAACATATCGCCATCGCCGAAGCCCGCACCCTGGGCATTCCGATCGTGGCCATCGTAGACACCAACTGCGATCCCGACGAAGTGGATTACGTGATCCCCGGCAACGACGATGCTATCCGTGCGGTGAAGTTGATCGCTGGCAAGCTGGCTGATGCTGTGCTGGAAGGCAAGCAGGGCGAGCAGAGCGAAGAAGCCGAAGGCGTGGAAATCATCGCTGATGAAGCTGAATAAGATTATTTTCTGCCCGCTTGGGCTGATATGATATTGTTTTAAGGAGGAATTTACCATGGCTATTACTGCGAGCATGGTTAAGGAACTGCGTGAACGCACTCAGGCCGGTATGATGGACTGCAAAAAGGCTCTGATGGAAAACGATGGCGATATGGAAAAGGCGATTGCCTACCTGCGGGAAAAGGGCCTGGCTGCCGCTGCTAAGAAGGCTGGCCGCGTGGCTGCCGAAGGCGCTGTGGAAAGCTACATTCATATGGGCGGCAAGATCGGCGTTCTGGTTGAAATCAACTGCGAAACCGACTTCGTTGCCAACACCGATACCTTCAAGAATCTCTGCCATGACATCGCTCTGCAGATCGCTGCTGCCAACCCCCTCTACATCAACAAGGAAGATGTGCCCGCTGAAGTGCTGGAACAGGAAAAGGAAATCCTGCGCGCCCAGGCTCTCAACGAAGGCAAGCCCGAAAAGATCGTGGATCGCATGGTGGAAGGCCGCATCAAGAAGTACTATGACGAAAACTGCCTGATGGAGCAGGTGTTCGTGAAGAACCCTGACATCACCGTGGGCACCCTGGTGAATGAAGCCACCCTGGCTTCCGGCGAAAAGATCACCGTTCGCCGCTTCACCCGCTATGAGCGCGGCGAAGGCATCGAAAAGAAGGTCTCCGACCTGGCTGCCGAAATCGCCGAAATGACCAAGAAGTAATTAAAATGAAGATGGGCGGCCTTTGTGCCGCCCGTTTTTTATGAAAAGCAATAATGGGGGAAGGGATCGCAATGGATAAGAAATATAAGCGCATTCTGCTCAAACTCAGCGGTGAAATGCTGGGGGAAAATGGCCGGCTTTTTGATCATGATATGATCGATCGTGTGGCCTCCGTGCTCTGCCAGATTGTGGATATGGGCGTGGAGCTGGGCGTAGTAATCGGTGCGGGCAATATCTGGCGCGGCCGTCAGGGCGGCGAAATGGATCGGGTGACTGCCGATCATATGGGCATGCTGGGCACTGTGATTAATTGCCTGGCCATGCGGGATGCCGTGCAGCGGTCCGGCGGCAAGGCTGTGGTGATGAGCGCCATTGAAATGCCCAAGGTGTGCGAAATTTATAATACCCAGAATGCCCTGCGCCATATGAAAAAGGGCCATGTAACCCTGTTTGCGGGCGGATCCGGCAATCCCTTCTTCTCCACCGATACCGCTGTGGTACTTCGGGCTGTGGAAGTGAATGCGGACGCCATTTTGCTGGCTAAGAATATTGACGGTGTATATGATGATGACCCCAGAAAGAATCCCAATGCCAAGCTGATTCGGGAAATTACCTACGAAAAAGCCCAGGATATGCGCTTGAAGGTGATGGATAGCGCCGCCTTTGCCCTGTGCGCTGAAAATAAGGTGCCTTTCGTGCGGGTGTTTGGCCTGTCTGAACCGGAAAACGTGCTGGATGTGCTTCATGGCGATGATATGGGCACGGTGCTCTTTCCCGAGGAGTGAATGCCATGATGAAGATCGGTATTGACGTGGGCGGAACAACCCTGAAACTGGGCGTTGTGGAAAATAATAAGGAAATTATCTACCGGGATACCCGCCCTTCCATTCATGATCCCAAAGGCATGGCCCAGTGCCTGTATGAAATGATCGTGGACGCCCGGAAAAAGTATCCCGGCGCACCGGCAGCTATTTCCATTGCCGGCTTGATCGATGCAGAAGGCAATGTGGACGCCAATCAGCTGAATTTCTGGCATGCGCCGGTGGGCCCCATGCTCTTTGAAAAGCTGGGCGAACGCGTGATGATTGAAAATGACGGCATTTCTGCCTTGTTGGCTGAATATCGCGCCGGTGCCTTGAAGGGGTGTGAATCGGGCTTGATGCTCACCTTTGGCACCGGTATTGGCGGCGGCGCCATCCTGGATGGCAAGCCCCTTCGCGGCTTCCGCGCAGGCGCTCAGCGAGCCAATGCTGAGCTGGGCCATATCATCACCCATGTGGATGGAGAAAGCTGCTCCTGCGGCCAAACGGGCTGCTGGGAAAGCTATGCTTCCTGCACGGCCCTTTCCAAAATGGCCGGTGGGCTCACGCCCAAGGAGATTCTGGATAAGGTGCGTCAGGGCGAAATGACTGAGCTTTGGGATCGCTACATCCATGAAGTGAGCCAGGGCATTTTGGCGCTTTGCTCCGTGTTTTATCCTCAGGTGGTGGCTATTGGCGGCGGGCTGAGCAATGCGGGCGATATTTTTATTGGCCGCGTGCAGGAGGAATTGGATCATGTGCCCAATTTCCGGGTGCATCATCCGGATACCAAAATCGTGTCTGCTCATTTTCTCAACGACGCCGGTATTCTGGGCGCTGCGGCGCTGATTTGATAGTCATTTTTAAAGCAGCTGAAAAGCTGCTTTTTTATTGCCCCTATTTGCATAGAAAGAAGGGAATTTTGCCAAAATACTTTGTAAAGGGGGATTGAACATGCAAATTCGCACGGATTTGGCGATGGAAAGCCGGGATTCGGCCCAGGGGCTTCAAGGCGTATCCTATCGCACATTTACTCACGGAAATATCGAAGAAATACATGTGTGCATTGAAACGGAAGAGGCGGCTAAGGCCCTTGAAAAGGCCAGGGGAAAATATATCACGCTGAGCCATGCCAGCCTCTCCCACGCTGCGCCAGGTGAGCGCATTGCCCTTTCAAAAGCCCTGGCAGACATTTTAAGGCCCCTTCTGCCGCCCTTTGGGGATTTGCTGGTAGTGGGCCTTGGTAATCGTCATATCACGGCAGATGCTCTGGGAAGCAGGGTTTTGGACGGCATGCTGATTACTCGCCATATGAAGGATATTACGGAGCCCTCCCTGCGGGGACGGTTAAGGGGCGTATGCGCAGTGGCGCCGGGGGTGCTTGGAGTGACAGGGATGGAAACGGCAGAGGTGGCCCAGGGAATCGTGGAGCATGTGCGCCCATCTGCTGTGATTGCCATTGACGCCCTGGCGGCCAGGGAAACGAGCCGTATCTGCACCACCATCCAGGTAACGGATACGGGAATTCGCCCGGGCAGCGGCGTGGGAAATCACCGGCGGGGACTGACCAAGGAAACATTGGGCGTGCCGGTGATCGCAATCGGGGTGCCTATGGTGGTGTATGCTTCTGTGATTGCACGGGATGCATTATCGCTGCTGCTTGAGGATATGGGCCTGGATGAGAGGGAGCATGAGAATGCGATGGAAGCGCTGGTAGGGAAGGTGACAGAGCATGGATTGGGAGAATTGGTGGTGACGCCAAGAGAAGTGGATGAACTGGTGGGGAAGGTGGCCCGAATCATTGCGGAAGGATTGAATATCGCATTGCAGCCCCGGCTTTCCGAGGAGGAAATTGGCGCAATGATGCATGATGGCATGTGAAAGGGCATATGCTATGCCGAGGTGATAGCATGCGTTTTTTTGCGGTGCGCGCAAAGGATCTGCTTTGTTGGCTGATCAGCGTGATGGTGTTGTTTTTTGCGTTGGGGCTGATAATTGGGAATTGGGGCGGAGAAAGGCTTGCTCAGGCGGTATCCATTGATTTAAACCCTGATCCTGTGGAAATGGATGATTTTTCATTGGAGGTTATATCGGTGGTATCCTCAAGTGCAACGGTAAAAAGGGTATATATATATCACACCCATACCTACGAAGCTTATGAAATGGATGCTCAAAACCAATATAAGCCCACGGAAACCTGGCGCACGGCAGATAGCCAACACAATATGATCCGGGTGGGAGCGGAGCTTAAAAAGAGACTGGAGGAAGCGGGAATTCAAGTAACCCACGATACCACAGCTTATGAGCCGCCGCGGCTGTCTTCTGCCTATTCCCGGTCATTGGAAGGGCTGAAAGCGGCGGCCCAGGAAGGGTATGATTTATATATCGATCTCCATCGGGATTCCTATTCCCAGAATAACGGCCCCAATACGGTGGAACAGGAAGGCAAAAAAATGATCCGGTTCCTTTTTCTGATTGGCCAGGGAACGGGGAATGGATTTGACGAGCGCCCGGAGTGGGAAAAAAATCAAAGGGCGGCGCAGATTATATCGGATGCGCTCAATGACCAAACGGACAATCTGAGCCGGGGGGTATCTTTGAAAAGCGGACGGTATAACCAGCAGGCGGCCACTCCTGCTATCCTGATTGAAGCGGGAAACAATAAAAATACTTTAAATGAAGCCCTGGCGGCCATGCCCAGCCTGGCTCAAGCGATCTGCCAATATTTTGATTCCCTGGAATGAATTGCAACCCTTCCCATTCTATGCTATAATACGGAGGAATGAATTGGAAAGGGAAGGGGGAGCGACCGTGCGGGAAGACAAGATAGGGCCCATTGGCATGTTTGACAGCGGCGTGGGCGGTATCAGCGTGCTGAAAGAGGCGGTGAAGCAGCTGCCCAAGGAGCGCTTCCTCTTTTATGGCGATACTTTGCACGCCCCCTATGGCACCAAAACCCGAGAAGAGGTATTATTCCTTTCTGAACAAGTGGTGGAATATCTTCTGGATCGTGGCGCCAAGGCCATTGTGATTGCCTGTAACACGGCCACCAGCGCGGCGGCGGCGACCCTGCGGGAAAAATACAGCCTGCCCATCATCGGCATGGAACCGGCCCTCAAGCCTGCCTCTATGCTGCATAAGGATGGCATGGTGCTTTCTTTGGCTACCCCTGGCACCATTGCCGGGGAAAAATATGCCCATTTATTTTCTTTGTATGGAGAGGGCGTGGTATCCCAGCCCTGCCCGGGACTGATGGAATTTGTGGAGCGGATGGAAATGGACGGCCCCAGAATCCGGGAATATCTGGAGCGCCTCTTTTCTCCTTATCGGGAAAAGAAGGTGGAAGCCATCGTGTTGGGATGCACTCACTATGTGTTTCTGCGTAAAATTATTGCTTCTTTTTTCCCGAAAGTTCCGTTGATTGATGGCAATGAGGGAACGGTGCGCCAACTGATCCGCAGGCTGAATGAGGAAGGATTGCTGGCGAATGAGGGAGAGGGCAGCGTGGAGCTGATTTCCTCCGGCGGGCATGAAGCAGAGGCAATTATGAGGGCACTGATGCAAGCATAAAAATTTTTAAAAAAAATTTTCAAAAACCTCTTGCATTTTATGGAGAAGTATGGTATATTATAAAAGCTGCTTGACAGAGTAGCTAAAAACAAAAACGAGCGCCCCTAGCTCAGCTGGATAGAGTGTTTGACTACGAATCAAAAGGTCACAGGTTCGAATCCTGTGGGGCGCGCCAGAGAAAACCAGTTTCGAAAGAAACTGGTTTTTTTCATATTCCAAATGCGCAAAAAAAGCAGGCGACGTAAATGTTTTACGTATCTTTTTGCTTTTAAATCGCATGATTCTTTTCCGCTATTGCAGGCATCGTGACGGTAACCACTGTGCCCACATTTTCCGCAGAAGAAATGGAGATGCCATACGGTTCGCCAAAATGAAGCCGAATGCGGCTGTGGATATTGACAAGGCCAACGCTGACGGCCAATTCCGACTGCTTAAGGGAAGCCTGTAATTTCTCCAAAGCAGCAGGGGAGATGCCCTCGCCGTCGTCCCGGATGACCACGGTAAGCATTTCATTCATCAGGGCGGCGGTGACCACGATTCGGCCGTGCCCCTGGGGCTTGATGCTATGATCAATGGCATTTTCAATCAGCGGCTGAAGAAAAAATTTGACTACCTGGAGGGATTCCAAGCCTGGAGCAATGGAAAAGGTGATATTCAGGCTGTTTGGGTAGCGGGTAAGCATAATATCCGCATACATATGGGCATAGGCCAATTCTTCGCCAAAGGAGATCATGTGTTTTTCCAGGCGGGTAACAAATCGGAGCATATCGGATAATTTCATCAGCATGGAGGCAGCTTGCTCCCCGCGGTGCTGATGAATCAGATGAATAATGTTTTCAAAGGTATTGTACAGAAAGTGGGGGCGGATCTGAAGCTGCAGCAGGGTCAACTGCGCCTGCTTTCGGCTGAGCTCCAGCTGATATTGCTGACGCTGTACAATGATCATGTTTTCGTGAAGGGAGCGCACGCGTTCCACCATTTCGGAGTATGTATCGCCCAATTGTTCTATTTCAGTAATATGGCTGTTAAGATGCAGCGGCGTTCCCTCGCTTAGAAGTTCGGTATGATTCATCACATCCAGCAGGTGAAGGAACTGCCGCTCAATCATGTAGGCAAAGAGGTAACTAAGCAAGGCAGATACAACCAGCATGATAATCAAAAGATACAGGCTATCGGACAGATATTGATCGGCGTATTCAGAAATGTAGCCTGTGTTGGGAAGCAGAACCAGTGAAAAGGGCGTATCCTCCAAGGGCATCTGGAAGGCTGCATCATCTTTTTGGGGCGTATAGATGCTGCCAATCAGATGCTGCTGGGTGCTGACGAATATACGGCCCGTTTCCGTTTCAATGAGCATTTTGGAATAAGCATTGTTGGCGCCTAATCCTTCCAACTGCTGGGCATGAAAGCGGCAGGTGAGATAACCGGCCGGAGCATATCTGTTTAAATCTTTGAGAATCAGCTGAAACTGCAAAAGCTGAGTGCCATTGTGATCAAAGACCCGCCAGGAGCGTATATTTTTTTCTTCAGGATGGTGGCCAAGCAATTGATGAACGCTGGTGCCATAGGCAACTTCTCCATTCAGGTTATATAGCGTGAAATCCAGCTTATATTCGAATTTTTCCCATGTGGACAGAAGTGCATCATATATTTCTTCTTCAAATACTACATTTTCACTCCATTCGGGTGCTTCTGTTTGCTCAATAGAAGCATCTTCATTGCTCAGGAGGCGAATGATATTCGTATCGTATCCTAAATAAATCGAAGATTCCACGATTTTATTCAGGTAAGCATCGATTTCAGATTTGGTTTCCCGGGCGATATCTTCCAAGGAACGGGAGGCGGCAGACGTGATCATATCATTAATCAGCATATAGGAGCCGCCGCCCAGAAGGACACCTGTAACAAATACCACGGAAAAAAATAGCGCAAACGTGCGGCGGCGTATATTCATAGGGGGAAGCGCTGTGGGAACGGAAGATGAATCCAGGCGAAGCTGGGTCATTTGCTGGGTGAATTTTTTAATGGGCGAAACGATTCGATTAGAAAAGACAACGCTGCAGCAGATCATCAGAAGCGCTACCAAAACGGTTACGATCAGCAGCTTGGTGCGGGTTATGCTGTTGTTGTCCGCCGCAGCGGTGGCTTCCGGATGATAAATCAGCGAAAAAGTATCAAAGGAATCCAGGGTATGAACGAATACATCGCTTGGGGGAGCGCTAAGCGCCTCAGGGAGGAGGGCGGTATTATTGGAAAATATTTGTCCGTTTCCAATCAAAGCGCTGCGATCGACTTGCAAGGCCGTGGAAGGGAGAATCAAAATGACGCAGGCAGAAAGAGATTCCCAGTGCAGAGGAACGGCAAAAAAGGTGTAGGCAGATAGATGATAAATTTCCCGGTCATCCACTGCCGGCACCAGAATAGGCGCATCCTGAATTTGAGGATATTTTTGATATAAATGATCCAGCGAATTAATTCCAAGAGACAGAATACTTAAATTAATCACGCTGTTTTCCAGAATCAGCGCCATATGCAAATGATCCCGGCTTTGGCGATTGATACTGCTGTATATATTGCGCAGAGCAGAAACCATGTACATTTTGTCCACGCTGTCGGCTGAAGTGTAATCCCTGGCGATAACGAAGAGAGAATCGTTATTTTTGAGCCAATTGGAGATATCGTTGAGGGTTTCCAAATGCTCCGATGCAGTGAGAACGGCTTGCTCAAAAAGAATCTGCTGCATTTCATCCTGCTCATTCCGATCAAAGCGCTGAATGATATTGGAAAACTGAACGCTATTGACAACAATGAAAGCAAGGGTGAGCAGGAGGGAAATGAGCATCAGCAAATAACGCAGGGGAATGGCGAAAGATCGTTTCATTTTTCCGTCTCCATAGGTGCGGCATGGGCACGCCGCCATGTTTGCGCAGTCATGCCGAAATTTTCCTGGAATAAAGTACAAAAGCGCCGGTAATTTTCATATCCCACCTGCATAGCAATGGAAGCAACAGTCAAGTCTGTGGATTGAAGGAGATGGCATGCTTTTTCAAGTCGAATATTTCGGATATATTCGTGGAGCTTGACGCCTGAGCGTTTATAAAAAAGCGTGCTGAAATAAGAAGGGTTCATATAAAATCTTTTAGCCAGTTCATTCAGGGAGAGGGGTTCGGCATAATGAAGGTGGATATATTGCTGTGTTTGCAGAATCACATCATTTCCTTTTTGGCGATTGGACGAAAGCAAGGCATAAAGCTCTTCCAGCTTTTGAAGAACCTGCTTGCGGAAAATGCCAAAGGATTCACAGGATTGAAAGGAAGCGCAAAGCTCGCTCACTTGCAGCGGCGCATGAACCCCATTTTGCTTTTGAATGTTTTGCGAAATTTGCCCCAATAATTCTGCGCATTGGATAAACAACATATCCGGATTTTCCATGGCAGCGGCGTAGGTATCCAGGTAGCCTACCAATAATTCGGTCGCTTCGGCCTGGGAACGGTGCAAAAGCGCATCCCATAGCAGCGAAGCGTGAAGCGGCTCGGTGGGCGCGGCCTTTTGAGGAAGATCCGTTGCCCGGCCGGGGGAAATATAAAAGCCGTTCCAAAGGCATTCATTGATACGGGCATATGCCGCTGCGGCGTTTTCAAGGGTAGAAAGGGGAGGGGAAACCAATAATTGCCCCTTGCTGCATGCCCATTCCAGGGCAGCTTCGGTGGGAAGCGCGCCGTGGAGGAGGATCATGAGGATGCTCATGTGCTCAGATACATAAGCAGAGGCGCCCCTGCTGCTCAGCATATCCTCGCATTGTTTTTTGGTGATGGGGCTGCCAGGGCGCATGGCCCAAAGGGTATAAGGGCCCTGCCCAAGCTGCGGAGCAAGCTGCAGCAAAGCTTCCTGGGATATTTCGCCGGATAAATATTGCATAATGGCGCCGGAAATCTGTGCGCGTTCAATTCCCTGCACAGCCTGCTCCAGATATTGGCGGTGGGCGCGGGCGGCTTGCTCCTGGTGGATTTCAAAGGCGATCTGGCGGCAAAGACCAATCAATTCTTCCTGCTTAACTGGCTTGAGCAAATAGCCGCGCACGCCATTGCGAATGGCCTCCTGGGCATAATCAAATTTATCATAGCCAGATAAGACGATGCAGCGCATACTGGGATATAGTTTTCGCACCTGGGCGATAAGCTGCAGGCCATTCATTCTGGGCATTTCAATATCCACCAGCATGATTTGTGGGGAGAGGTGCTCAAGATCCTCCAGCGCATCTTCTGCACTTTCAGCACTGCCAATAACCCGAATGCCCTCAGATTCCCAGGCGATATCCTCGGCAATTCCCTGTCGGATCAAAAGTTCATCATCGACAATGTATAATCCCAGCACACAGACCACTCCTTTTTTCATATTATACATGATGAAGATGTATTTTGAAAGCGATTTGGGCAAAATCAAAAGAATTAAGACAAATCCAAAATTTTGATAATATGGTAATATTTCAACCTCCAAAGAAATGGAACGAATCCAAAAATGTGGGAATTGAAAAAAATATGACCATATTTTATAATGTTGGTGAAAGGAGAGGATGCTGGATGAGCATTGCGGCTATGCGTACTCAGGGTAAAGGCAGGCATTTATGGGTTCAGGTAAAAAAGCATTGGCCCTATTATCTGGTGATTGCGCCCATCGTGATTTACTTTTTTATTTTTAAGTATATTCCTATGTATGGGGTTACCATTGCATTTAAGGATTATACATATAGCCGCGGGATTTTGAACAGCCCCTGGAGCGTGCCGCTTCTGAAAAATTTTGACCGTGCGTTTTCCAGCATCTTATTTTGGCGGGCTTTCAGGAATACGTTGATTCTCAGCGTGCTGGGGCTGGTCATCAATTTTCCGTTGACCATTCTCTATGCGCTGCTGCTGGATGAAATGCCGGGCAGGAAGTATAAGCGGTTTATTCAAACGGTTTCCTATCTTCCCCATTTCATTTCCTGGGTAGTATTGGTGGGTATTTTTCGCACGATTTTTTCGCCTACCACCGGCGTGGTGAATGCGGTGATTGAAGCCTTTGGTGGAAAAAGCATTTATTTTATGGCGGATGCGAAATGGTTTCGTCCGATGGTGGTGATCACCAGCCTGTGGAAGGGAATCGGCTATGGCTCCGTTATCTATATTGCTGCAATCACCGGCATTGATCAGGAGCAATATGAGGCGGCCTATATTGACGGCGCCAACCGCTTTGCCCGGGTTTGGCATATCACGCTGCCCAATCTTGCGCCTATCATCTGCATTCAGTTGATCATGAGCACCTCCAATATTCTGGAAGGCAGCTTTGATCAAATCTATAATATGCTCTCCGGGGTGACCAATTCGGTAGGCTCCATCATTGAAACGTATGTATATCAATTGGGTATTGTCAATACCAAGTACAGCCTTTCCACGGCAATTAATCTTTTCCAGAATGTGGTGGGCATGGTATTGCTGGTGGCGGCCAACTGGATTGTGCGCCGGATCAATTCGGAAAACAGTTTGTTCTAAGGAGGGAAGCTTATGAAATATAAATCCAGAGGAGAAAAGTGCTTTGACGCATTTGTGATCGTGCTGATGGCGTTGCTGGCATTTTTATTCCTGTATCCGTTCATCGATCAATTTTGGCTTTCCTTCTACACCTATGAAAATTCCATCTATTCAGGTCAGCGCCTGATTCCCAGAATGCCCCTGGTGCTGGATTCCTATAAGGAAGTATTTAAAAACGATGTATTTCTTGTTGCGCTGGGCAATTCTGTGTTCCGGGTGATTCTGGGCACGGTATATACTGTGTTTTTCACGTTTTGCGGCGGATATGTGCTCAGCAAAAAAAGCCTTCCTTTCCGCAATGGGCTGCTGGTCTATTTTATGTTTACCATGTTCTTTAGCGGCGGCTTGGTGCCCAGTTTCATCCTCATGCGGAACCTTGGCCTGTTTAACAGCCGCTTGGCCTGGATTTTGCCGGGTATGACCTCGGCCTGGAACATGATTTTGACCCGCAACTTTATCCGCACGGTGCCGGAGGCCCTGGAGGAAGCGGCGGTGGTGGATGGCGCAGGAATCTGGCGGGTGATGTTTGGCATTATGCTTCCCCTGTCCATGCCCATCATTTCCGTGCTGGCTCTTTGGTCGGCCATCGGCCACTGGAATTCCTGGTTTGACGTGCTGCTGTATACCAGAAAGAACGAACAATTGACCCTGGCGCTGATGCTGCGAAGGATTATTATGGAAAATTCCGTGGATCTTTTGGGCGAAAGCATGACCGAATCGATTCCTACCCGCACGCCCGATACCGTAAAGGCGGCTACTATGATGACGCTGGTAATTCCCATTGCCTGCGTTTATCCCTTCTTGCAAAAATACTTTGTGAAAGGAATTCATGTAGGCTCCGTAAAGGGCTGATCCATTTGTTACCAAGCGGCAGGAAAAGCGCGCATTCCAGCCGCTAAAATAGAAAAAGGAGTGTACCCCTATGAAGAAAAAGGTTTCCCTTTTCCTGGTGTTGGTTCTTCTTTGCTCCCTGTTTGGAGCACAGATTTCCTTCGCCGAAGAACCCATGGACATTCACTGGATCGTGTACGGCCAGACCACCGGTGAAACGCCTACCACCAGCAACAGAACCATCGATTACCTGAATGAACGCTTCAACATCAACATCATCGTGGAAGAATTGAACAGCTTCACCGAACAGTGGAACGTATTCTGGGCTTCCGGCGGAAGCGCGGACTACATCCAGACCAATAAGGGCGGCGATGTATTCAAGCTGGTTGAGCAGGGCGTGGTTCGCTCCATTCCCGACGGCTGGCTGGATGAATATGCCCCCGATCTGATGGCCCAGATTTATGCCCGCATTCCCAAGGATGTAGTAAAGGCCTCCATCTCCCGGGACGGCAAGGATTACTGCATTCCCTACACCAGCAATTTCGCCACTTCCTTTGCCATGGTGTTGCGCTCTGATTATGTGGAAAAGCTGGGTATCACCGAGCTGCCCACCACCTTTGAAGGCTTCCATGAACTGTGCCGCCAGCTGACCTTCGGCGATCCCGATGGCAATGGCATTGATGATACCTATGCCCTCAACGGCCCTCAGACCGGCGTGGAATTTGCCTATCTTTCCTGCATGTACGGTTTCTTCCCCGGCGCCTACTATCTGGGCGAAGATGACAAGGTTACCTTCACCGGCACCTATGATCAGTATAAGGAACTGCTGCACGTGCTGAATGATTGGTACGAAGAAGGCCTGATCGATCCTGAATTCGTAACCGATACCCGGGATGATATGCACCGGAAATTTGCTGAAGGCCGCATTGGTATTGCTGTAAATAATCACGGCTGGCTGGCTAATACCCTGATCCCCATGCTCAAGGAAATGAACCCCGAAGCGGAATTGGTGTTCCTGCAGCCCTGGGAAAGCGAAGATGGTCGCCAGTGGGCGCATACCTTCCTGGCCAATTGCGCCGGTGACGGCGCCGGATTCTTCGGCATCGATTGCCCGGATGAAGTGGTGAAGAAGGTGCTCCAGATCCAGAATGAAATGGTGAAGGATCTGGATCTGTACAAGCGGCTGTATTTCGGCGAAGAGGGCGTGGACTACACGCTGGATGAAAATGGCCAGATGTATCAGACCGACGAGCAGAAGAGCGCTTCCTACGTCACCAAGCACGGCCTTAAGCAGACCTTCTGCGTGCGCACCATTGATTTCGAAGCTGCTACTGCCATGCAGAATGAAAACATGCGCTTCGTGCTGAAGGAACTGGCCAAGAACCCTGCGGAAGACCGGCTCTATGCCTATAATAACTTCATTGCTCCTGAAACCAATGAAGCCTATAATGACCTGAACAGCGAAGTGAACACCATTTACAAGGAATTCTACATCAATGCCATCACCGGCAAGGTGGATATTGATGCAGAATGGGATAACTATCTGGCGCAGCTGAATCAGGTGGGCCTCCAGGATATTCTGGATGAATACAATGCCATGTTTGAATAATTCATGGTAACCGGTCAAGGATCGCTCCTTCGGGAACGATCCTTTTTTCGTTGGGGAAAATGATTGCAAAAGTGGGGCGGTTATGCGATAATTAGGTATCCTATGAAAAAGGAAAGGACTGATTGGTAATATGACAAAGCAGCAAATGATGGAGTCGATGAATATATCCGCTCTATCCGATGAATGGGCCGCAATTTACGAAGAGGCGGTGAAGGGCTGGGAAGGACAGATACGGATAATTTGCAAGAAGGATCATCTGCTGGAAATCATGGAAACGTATGGGCTTTTTAAGGAATCAAGGCAGGAAATCCTGATGGCAGCAGAAGAGATCCTTCAGAACAAAGAAATTGCGCTTTTGACCTGCCTGATTGATCGGGCTCTGCTGTCGGGGAATCCGGCTCTCTATACGCCAGGCGAAACCGAATTGCCGTTTGGGAAAGATTTGGCCCATCGGTTTTATCTGCTGATTCCCATTATTCGCAGGATTCCTGCGATCATTGAGCGTTATCGAGAGATTTGCATTTCCGATGAGGTGATTTTTGCGACACTTCAGGAATATGAAACCTGCCTGGAGATATTCAGATTGCATAACGGATATACCGGCTTTGATAAGCGCTATTATAAATGGACGCTTCGCGTCATGAATAGCACCCTCTTTAGGATCGGGCGGTTTAATTTTGAAGTAAAGACCTTTCAACACAGCGTTTGCGGCTTTCGACATCAGGATGGTCGCATCATGGTTCTTGCCGATGGGATGCGGCTGCACAAGAGCGGCCAGGTGCTGGGCAGCGCTGGATGCGATGAGGAAGAGGGAGCTTTCGATGCTGTAATCACCGAAACGGAGGACGCCTATGTGGGTTTCCCTGCCGATGAAATGGGAAGGATTAAAAAGGAACCGATTCGTCTTTCCAAGGCAGAATGGAGCCCTGTACTGCGCCGTGGGGATGACGTGATCTCCGTGCATATTCCAAGGGCGGGGGCACTGACAAAGGAAGCGTGCGAAGCGTCCTATGAGACCGCCTGGAAACTCTTGCGAAAATGTTTTCCGGAGCATGATTTCAAGGCGATTATCTGCTGCTCCTGGATGATGGACAGGCAGCTTCAAAAGCTGCTCAAGCCCACTTCCAATATTGTTTCATTCCAGAATCGCTATATGCCTTATCCCTGTAAAAGCGCAGGTGGCGCAGTGTTCATCTTTGTATTCCAATTTCCGGTGGGAACGGATCTGGAAAAGATCGATTATCAAGCGCTTCCCGAGGATAGTAGCTTGCGCAAAGCGGTGAAGGAATTATATCTTTCCGGCGGCGCGATTTATGAAAATGGCGGAATATTTCTGATGAATTGAAAAAAAGAGGCTTTCAATTGAAGGCCTCAGTTTGTCGAAAAAGTATTTTCGACAAACTGCGAATGGAAGTCAGCTAAAGCAGTCTTCCATTCGATCCATCACATTTACTGCAAAAATGGCTTTCCAGCCCTGTGAAAAGGGATGGAAAGCCTATTTTTGCGATCGTAAATTGATATAGGAAGCGGAATACTTCCGCTCCTCGCCGCCGCACATGTCGCCGGCTGCGGATTTCAGTCGAAGGGCAGCGGCCCTTCGACGCATCCCAGGGGTTTTTTGACAGGCTGAGAGGCTTTCAATTGAAGGCCTCTTTTTTGATGCTCAGCCAATGAAATCTTCCCGCATGGGGGTGAAGATATCCAGCAGCGTGCCCGCTTCCAGGCACACCGTGCCGTGGAGAATATCCGGGGGGAAAGCGATGGTATCGCCGGCGGTGACATCCACATCCTTTCCATCGATGGTGAAGCGGAAAGCACCGGATTTTACATAGGTGCTTTGCACATGAGGATGGGTATGGGGGGCGCCCACGCCGCCCTTTTCAAATACCACCTCCACGATCATCTGCTGAGCATTATAAGCCAGCACACGGCGCTTTACGCCGCCTCCGAGCTCTGTAAAGGGAACCTCGTGATGCAGGACTACTTTGGCTTCCATACAATTATTCTCCTTTCGTGAAGTCAGGGATTATTTCCTCGCGCCTGCTCACGCATGGCGGTAGGGGTGAGATTAAAGCGGCGGCGAAACGCCTTATAGAAGGAATTGGAGGAGGCATAGCCGCAATGGGAAGGAATCTGGCCCACGGGCATATCGCTGCAGGAAAGCAGCTGCTGGGCCAGGGCCATCCGCTGCGCTTCCACATAATCCTGGAAGGTGGTAGAGGTGATTTTGAGCAAAATTCTTCGCAGGTTGCTTTCGGAAATGCTGAATTCATCCGTGACCATGCGAATGCAAAGATCGGAATTATTCAGGCGATCCTGAATGAAGTGAAGAATTTTCCGCTCAAAGTTTTCTTCGCTGCTTTGGCGCTGGGTGCTGATATGATGGCAAAGGGCGCGACAGCGATCGGCCAGCTTTTCAAATACTTCATTCACTGAAAGCTGGGCAGGATATTCGGGGAGGGGACCCAGGATATCGGCGCCGGGAATTTCACTTTGCGCCTGAGAAAGAGCGTGGCGGTAAACGAAGAAAAGCTGCTGCACCTCGATATCGTGCACCATTCCCAGGGCTTTCAACTCTGCCACGTCCTGGCTCATCAGCGCCAGCGCCACATCCATTTCGCCCCGGATCAGCATATCATAAAATTTGGCAGCCGATGCGCCCTTGGGGCTTTGCAGCACCCAAGGATTATCCAGGGCATAGAGCACGTTTTCGCCCTTGTTGCCAGAGAGACGAAGCAGATGGCGAAGCTGCTGGAATACTGAGGAAATTTTATCCATTCCTGAAAAAGGCGCGCTTACAGAAAACTTCAAATTCACGATTTCACCCAAGGCCGCATTCAAATGATTAAAAAGCAATTCACACTGAGAGCGCGGGCTATCGGGCTCGCAGGGGAGGAGCACCACAGTTTGGTTGAATGCCTGATTGGGCAAAGCATGGGTGATGGCATTGGCAGGCAGGATGCGCTGAAGAGAATCCAGCAGCTGCATCTGAATGGCAGAAAGAACGGTGATATCGGCATTGCCTTCCGGGATGGACTTGATCAGGATCATGCGGCAGCAGGCAGGAAAATGGGGAAAATACTTCTGGGCGAATACTTGCAGATCACCCTGATAATAATCCCCGCGTAGCAAACGCTCAAAGGAGCTTTCCTTTAGCTGGGTGATCTGCTCGGAAAGCGTAGTCTTTGAATTGACCACTTCCGTACCCATCTGGTCAATTAAGGCGTGGATATATTCATAAGAATCTTTATATGTCGTAATCGGGGCATTGGGCAGGCTCATGCCCGCTTCCTGACCTTTCTTTTCGGCAGCCTGGATTACCCGAACCACCGGCCGCGCATTGCGCCAGGAATAGGCGGCTGCCAATATAATGGCCACCAGGAAATAAATACACATGCCGATGATGATATAATTCCTGAAATAAGCCATTTCCCGGGAAAAGACGGCTGTATCTATTTTTACGGTAACAGATAATTGATAACGAGCAGCATTATGGGTAACGGTTACGGTATCTTTAAAATCTATCGGGGCATAGGAGATCAACTCCTGGCCGGTGCTGCTCAATACAAGACTGCAGGATGATTCATAAGAGGGGAGAAGCAGCAGATCCAGCAATTCATCCTGATCGTAAACGGCGTAGAAAAACGCATTGCTGTTGCCGGTATTCAAAGGAAGGGGCGCCGAAAAGATTAGAACAGGGCGGGTTCCGTTTGAAGTGGTCAGATTCATGGAAGAAAGAGAATAGGCTTTTCCCTTCAAAGAAAGGTGAGAAACCCATTCATCCCAAGTGGGATGATCCACAGAATAAAGAAAGGGAGAAACATAAGCGTCTCGGTAAGACTGGAAATAACGTCCGGAGGCGATCAGTGAATCATTTCGCATGAACAGACCGGAGTCTTTTAATAAAGGAATAGACATGGTGATATTTTTATATTCTTCCAGGCCCTGCTTGATTTTATATACATCGGTGGGATCCTGGAAAGAGGTGAGATAGAACAGAGAAAAGATACGCTGATCTTCATATAATGTGCGTGCGGCGGTAGAAGCAATATAAAAGGAATCCTCCAAGCGCTCCATTCCGGCGGCAAGAACGGCGCTCATGGTTTCCAACGTGCGGTTTTCTACTTCTTTAATAGAGCGCTGGTAACTGGGAACCAGAAGCAACAGTAAAAAAATCAGAAAGGAAGCGTATAAAGCGAAGAAACGGCGAAAGATGCGTTTCTTGGCGGCCATTTTTCATCCCCCTCTCTGCACATTAAGCTTTTTTTAAGCGCTTTTTATATTATAGCGGAGAATTATATTTTTCGCAACAGCAAAAAGGAACTATACACGAAGAAAAAAGGAAAAATCCAGTCAAAACCTACCTAAACGGTTGAAAACATGTATTAAATGGTATAAAAGAGGAAAAATCAACAGGAGTTGAATGTTTTTTACACTTGTATATCCAAATAAATAAATATATACTGAATCTATCAAGAAACGGATGGAAACAGGCCGTTTCACACATTATAAAAAGGAGGAACCCCGGTATGAAGAAATTTTTGGCGACCCTCTTGGCCGCGATCATGCTGATGAGCTGCTCTGCTCTGGCGGAAATCGTCCCCGGCCAGCTGCCCCTGTCCGATGAAACCGTCACCCTGACTATCGGCATCGGCACCAACACCATGGTTGAGGATTGGAACACCAATGCTCAGACCCTGATCATGGAAAAGAACCTGAACATCAACCTGGAATTCATTGAACTGGGCTCCGGCGATGACCTGAACACCAAGCTGGACCTGATGATGATGGACGACAGCCAGAAGCTGCCCGACATCCTGATGGTTGGCCTTTCTCTGGACGCCGCCATGAAGTATGGCCAGATGGGCCGCATCATCCCTCTGACCGAATACTTTGAAAACGGCAAAGCCTACTTCACCGAGCAGACCCTGGCCGAGGGCGGCTACACCATGGATCAGCGCCTGCCCTACGTGACCTGCTACGACGGCGAAGTATACGGTATGTTTGCTTTTGCCGATACCGTGCACAACAGCTATTCCAAGTCCTTCGCTTTCGTATTTGAACCCTGGCTGGAAGCCCTGGATATGGATAAGCCCCAGACCACCGAAGAATTCGTAGAAATGCTGCGCGCTTTCAAGGAAAAGGATCCCAACGGCAACGGCATTGCCGATGAAATCCCCATGATGAGCTGCAACAACTATGTGAAGACCAACCTGATGTACTTCCTGATGAACCCCTTCATTCCCACCAAGCTGAATTACCTGGATGTGAACGAAGAAGGCACCATCACTTTTGCTGCCAATGATACCCGCTGGAAGGACGGCATGAAGTGGGTGAAGAGCCTGATCGATGAAGGCCTCCTCAGCCCCCTGTCTCTGACCCAGGATCAGGCCCAGCTTACCGCCATCATGAATCCTGATCCCGAAGTGGTTGGCGTTATCGCCCGTATCTCCTCCACCAACCTGGGCGCTTCCGATATCCGTCGCTCCCAGTATATCTGCCTGGATCCCCTGGAAGGCCCCGATGGCGAACGCAACTCCACCCGCGATGCCATCCTGCCCACCCTCCGTGCCTCTATTACTGCTGACTGCGAGAATCCCGATGTCGCTTTCGCGTTCCTGGATTACATGAACGAAGAAATGATGGGCGTGTGGAACCGCTACGGCGAAAAGGATGTTGACTGGAAGGAACCCGAAGCCGGTGCTGTGGGCGCCTTCGAATCCTTGGGCTTCCCTGCTCAGATCACCGTGATCTCCACCTGGGGCGTGCTCCAGAATCAGTGGTGGGCTCAGACTGGCCCTGGCATCCTGCTGGCCAAGTGGGGCTCTGGTCAGGCTATTGAAAACATCGATTACAACGCTGCTGCCGCCATCGGCCGCTCCATGGCCAAGTGCGTAGAATACGCCAACGATTCTCTGGTCGGCTTCGTATACAGCGAAGACGAACAGGAAATCATCAACGAATTCCAGTCCACCATCAACACCTATGTGGTCAACTCCTGGTCTGAATTCGTGACCGGCGTGAAGGATATCGATGCTGAATGGGATAAGTACGTAGGCGAATTTGAAAAGATGGGCCTGAGCACTTATCTGGAAGCCGTGCAGAGCTGCTACGATCGTATGTTCAAGTAATTGGTAAACCTGAATGCGCATGATGCTGTATCCTGCGCGTTTCACCCGGCTCCGGAGTCTCTCCGGGGCCGGGGCTCTTCTATGGAAGAACCCTGAAATGAATTCAGAAAGGATGGAGCGAACATGCTTGCGAAGTTCAGAAAAAAGGTTGCCCCTTACTGGCAGCTGTATGTTTTTTTGATTCTGCCGGTAGCATATATCCTGATTTTTGCGTATTGGCCTATGTTTGGCCTGCAGATTGCCTTTAAAAAATTTACTATTGTGAAAGGCGTGTGGGGCAGCCCTTGGGTGGGATTTAAGAATTTCACCAAATTCTTTAATGCCTATCAATTTGAGAGCGTGCTCACCAATACGCTCACCCTTTCCCTGTATTCCATTTTTGCCGCGTTCCCGTTCCCCATTATTTTTGCCCTGCTTCTGAACACCGTTGAAAACCTCAGATGGAAAAAGACCGTGCAGACCATCACCTACATGCCCCACTTCATCTCCACCGTGGTATTGGTAGGCATGCTGATGCAGATTTTCCATCCCATGGTGGGCCTTTACGGCAAGGCCATGCAGACCATAAACGGCGAAATGCCAGCCGACCTCTTTGCCAATCCCAACGCCTTCCCGCATCTGTATGTATGGAGCGGCGTATGGCAGCAATTTGGCTACAACTCCATTATCTATGTGGCTGCCCTCACCAGCGTAAGCGGCGAATTGCATGAAGCCGCCGAGGTGGACGGCGCCAACCGCTGGCAGCGTGTGCTGCATATCGATTTCCCTGCCCTGCTTCCTACCATCGTGATCATGCTGATCCTGCGCACCGGCAGCGTGATGAGCATCGGCTTTGAAAAGACCTACCTGATGCAGAACAGCTTGAACCTGAGCAGCAGCGAAATCATTTCTACGTTCGTATATAAGAAGGGTCTTGGCGCAGGTTCCGCCAACGACTATTCCTATTCCACGGCCATTGGTATGTTTAACTCCGTGGTGAACCTGATTCTCATCAGCGTTGTGAACTGGATTTCCCGCCGCGTAGGCGACACCAGCTTGTGGTAAGGAGGGGAGAGAAGATATGTCTACCAAAACAATCGCACATGACAAGCCTGTCAAGGTGAAGCGCTCCACGGATGATAAGATTTTCTTTGCCATCAGCGGCGTTATCATTGGCTTTTTGACCCTCATCGTTCTTTATCCCTTGATCTATATCCTTTCTTGCTCTTTCTCCTCCGCCAATGCCGTGAGCACCGGCCAGGTGGTTCTCTGGCCCGTGGATCTGAGCGTGATGGGCTATGAAAAGGTATTTGAAAATGCTCGCGTGTGGACCGGCTATAAGAACACCATCATCTATACCGTGCTGGGCACGCTGGTCAACGTATTTATGACGCTGATCTGTGCCTATCCTTTGGCCCGCAAGAAGCTGCCCTACAAGGGATTTTTCACCTTCCTCTTTACCTTCACCATGCTCTTTGGCGGCGGCATGATCCCCACCTACCTGGTGATGCGTAACCTTAAGATTCTCAACAGCATTTGGGTTATGATCCTGCCTGGCGCTATCGGCGTATCCCAGATGATCGTTACCCGCACCTTTATCGTGAACACCATTCCCGATGAACTGCTGGAAGCCGCCCAGATTGACGGCTGCAATGACTTTAGGTTCTTTGGCCAGTTTGTGCTGCCCCTGTCCAAGGCTGTTATCGCCGTAATCGCTATGCAGTATGCTATTGGCCACTGGAACTCCTACATGAGCGCGTTCATCTATCTGACCAACGCGAAAATGTATCCCCTGCAGCTGTACCTCCGTGAAATTCTGATCATGAGCAAGATTGACCTGGCTGAAATCGCCGACCCCGAAGCGGCCATTGCCATGCAAGGCATGGCGGACCTGCTCAAGTACTCCCTGATCGTGGTGGCTACCGCACCCATTCTGTGCGTGTATCCCTTCATTCAGAAGTATTTCGTCAAAGGCGTTATGATCGGCTCTCTGAAGGGCTAAAGAAAGGAGAAGAGATATGCATTTTCCTGTGAAAGAATATACGGAATTACTGGCCAAATGGGTAGCCTTTTCTCAGAAGCATCTTTACTATTGTCCCGAGCGGGAAGGGCTGATCTGCTATGGCGCGGGCGAGCACGGCCATTGGGGCGTGCACACCCACCAGAAGGCGTTTTCCGCCTTTGCCGTGGCCGCTATGTGCGATGATATTGATTGGAAAGGATATGGGCTTACCAAGGAACAGGTGCTTTCCCAGGCGCTGGGCATGCTGCGCTATAACCTGGCCACCCATCTCACCGGCGATTTCGTTTGCACCGATGGCGAAAAGTGGGGCCACAACTGGATCTACGTGCTGGGCGTTGAGCGCATGTTCCACGGCATTGAGGCCATTGATGAATACCTGACGGCGGATGATCAGGCAAAGCTCCGTGCCATGGTGCTCTCCGAATGCGATTTCCTTCTGGAGGAATATCCCATCCAGGCTGGCCTGATTCAAAACAACAAGCCCGAAAGCAATATCTGGAACGGCGCTACCCTCTATCGCGGCGCGTTCATGTATCCCGATTGCCCCAATAAGGATCGCTACATTGAAAAGGCCCAGCGCTTCTTTGCCAACGGCATTTCCATCGAATCGGATGAAAATTCCGATGAGATCGTGGATGGCCGCCGGATTGGCGATATGTTTGTGGGCGCGAATATGTTCAACTCCTACGCCACCAACCATCATGGCTATATGAACGTGGGCTATATGGTGATTTGCCTGTCCAATATCGCCATGCTTCACTTCTCCATGAAGGCCCGGGGCATCCAGGCGGATGATATCGTGTATCATCATATGAAGGAGCAGTGGGAATTGATCCGCACTTGCACCTTCGATGATGGGCGTCTTTTGCGTATCGGCGGCGACAGCCGTGCCCGGTATTGCTACTGCCAGGATTATGCCATCCCCATGTGGGCTTTGGTGGAAGATCTTTACGGCGATGATTGCTCTGAATTGGAAAACGGGTGGCTGAAGATTCTGGAAAAGGAAACCTCTGTCAATGGCGATGGTTCCTTCCTGTCCAACCGCTTTGGTTCCTTTGAGGATCGCTCTCCCGTGTATTACACCCGTCTGGAATCCGACCGGGCCAACGTGATCTCCATGGCCATTTACTGGCACAAGAAGTATCAGCTTTGCGGAAAGAACAAGGTGGAAGTGCTCAAATCCTGGCATGATGATTATCATGGCGCAGCCATGGTGACTGATGAAAAGCGGTATGCCTCCTTTGTGTGGCGCGCTTCTGAAAAGCCCCAGGGCATGCTGCTGCCCAAGGATGACAGCTCCATGGCCGAATGGCGCTATAATCTTTCCGGACGGATCCTGGGCGTTGGCAGGTATAATTTTGATGAAGTGAATAATCATCAGGAATGGATGTATGAGGGCGGCTTCCTTACTGCCGGCAGCACCATTGTATATTCCGATAATTTCATGGCTGAGGGCCAATTGAAGGAAACCATGGCCCGCAAGCATGTGGCCTTTGCCGCGCTGCCGGACGGCGAATCCGTGTTGGGGCTCCAGCATGCCGATGCTTTGAACCGTACTTTCGTATCCTCTGTGAAGGGGATCATGTGGAACGTGGCAAATGATATTTTCAACAGCCGTGCCCGCACCTTTACGCACGCTCATGGAAAAGATATCCTCCAGGGCGGCGATTACGCGAAAACATTTGAAATGATCAGCGCGGGAAATTGGGTCAACGTGGATGGCAAGGTTGGCCTTGTATCCCCAGATCCGCTTACGATTGTGCGCATGGGCGAGCGCCAGGTGGAAATTAAGGGCCGCGATCGGGATAGCTCCACCCTGTATGCCGAAGAAGTATGCTCCACCGTGTCCACCCGCTGCCGCTGGTATGACCGGGGCGAAAACCTGCTTAAAACCAGCTATGCCATGACCATTGGCTCGGCTGATGAGACCAAGGCTCTGGCAGATAGCCTTTTTGCCCCTGAAATCGCTGGCGTAAATGCCATTGGCGCTATGGGCAAGGATGGCAAAAAATATGTGCTGCTGGCCAATTTCGGCGCCAAGGAATGCACGGTGGACGCTGCGCAGCTGAACATCGGCGAAGTGAAGGACTTGCGCACCGGAGAAAAAGCCGATAAGATTACCCTTGCTGAAGACGAAGCTGTGGTTTTGGCCCAGTTTTGATCTGTTCTTCTCAATTAAATGCCGCCAATGAAATAGGAGGGATTTTTCTATGATTTTTAAGGATCAGGCGAAGGAAATCCGCATTAAGCGCGCCAATACCGACTGGTGGATCAATGAAAAATGCATTGTGGCCGATAACGGGCTGACCTATATCGCCTATGTAACCGATATTGGTGAAATCCACGTAAAGGAATTTGACGCCAAGTGCAGCCATTCCGTGAGCCGCGATGTACGCCTTTGTCGGCTGAACTGTGACTATTCTGATGAACATAACGCTCCCTCTATGTGCATCATGAAGAGCGGCCGCATCATCGTGGCCTATACCGGCCATGCCCAGACCGCCACCCTCAAATACCGGGTGACCAAGAACCCCTATGATATTATGTCCTTTGGGGAAGAACATACTTTGTTCTACGAGAAGAGCGTCACCTACGTTCAGCTTTTTGAAAATGAGAAGCAGAATCAGCTCTGGCTCTTTACCCGTGTAAATTCCGTTACCTGGGAATTCCGCTATTCTGCCGACGAAGGGGAAACCTGGAGCGAAGCTACCACCTTCCTCAAGTCCGACGCAGGCGGGCTGTTCTATCTGGATGTGCGCAAGCAATATGTGGCCACCCGCGAGGCGGTTGAGGAGCAGTGGGTGTTCGCCCTGTATGGACATCCCCGCATTTCTATGGACCACACTATTCGCAGCGGTATCTTTGATTCCGACGGCTGGCTGCTTACTATGGATGGAGAAAAGACCAAGCTGAATCTGTACGGCGAGGTAAACGGCGAAAAGACAGAAACACTGCTGCAGCTTCCGGAATTGGCCACGGTGTATTCTGCGCCTGCCGGCACCACGGTGCGCCTGCTGGAAGTGGCCCCCACCCGGCCCCTTCGCATCGGTCTGGCCACCTTCCAGATGGCCCATCCCGAATCCATCACCTATTATGCCGCCACCTATCGCAGCGGCGAATGGGCTCTTTCCAAGCCCATTGCTAAGGGCGGGTCTTTCCTGGCTCCCTATCAGACTGACGGTTCTCAGACCTATGTGGGCGGCATGGCATTCTATTATGGTGTGGGCGAAGCCGGGCTTCATGTGATGAACGGCGGCGATACGGAAACCAACCGCGTCTTTACTGCTCGAGCCGATGAAAATGGCTGGGCCGTGGAAAGCTATGTATCCCACGATTGCGGCGCTTCCTATCAGCTGGAGCAGGAAATCAAGCGCATTCCCGCTGAGGATGGGCGCAAGATGTGGCGGCCCATCGTGCCCATCTATGCCCAGGATAACCTGCAGGTCTACTGGCATGAAGGCACCTATTCCGCCCATAGCGGTGGCTGGCATTGCGATGAAGTAATGCTGGTGGAATACGATGACTGATCCACAATAAAAAGCGAAAAGGCCTTGCATCTGCTTGTGAAGTGGATGCAGGGCCTTTTTTATGGAGAAAATTTCCTGATATAGAAAATCTTCCGGGATATCCCTTGACATTGTACTGTAGCTGTGCTACAATATATGAGCCTTCCAGAGAAGGCGATGGACCCGTAGCTCAGTTGGATAGAGTGTCAGACTCCGACTCTGAAGGTCGCGCGTTCGAGTCGCGCCGGGTTCGCCAAAGAAAAAGCCTTGAAACATCAGTGTTTCAGGGCTTTTTTGCTTTTTCTTTTTATTCGGTTTTTGGTGGTTTGGGGACTATTTTGGGGACTACTGCTCATTATTTCGCCTCCAACGCGCTTGCAATGGCTTCTGTGGCTCTCGAATTGGCATCCATGAAGGCATGGGCGTAGATGTTCATGGTGGTGCTGGTCTGGGCGTGACCTAGACGGGCGGCAACATCCCTTGCATTCAAGCCTTGTGCAATCATGATCGTTGCGGCGGTATGTCTCAGGCCGTATAGGGTGATGGGGCGTAAATCGTATTCTTTGATGATCTTTTGAAATTTTTGAGTGGGGGAACTGATGTTAAGCCGAAAGCCCAGGCCTCCTGTGAATACGGCATCCGGCTCAGGCCAATCACTCCCGAAGCGAAGCCGATATTCTGCCTGTTCCTTTTTGTGCTGTTGGAGCAGGCGCATGACGGCTGGAGGAAGATCAATCAGACGGATAGACTTTTGTGTCTTGGGGCGGTCCGTGCGGATCGTTCCTTTTCCGGGCATGTAGACCGATCCGGCGCGAACTGTGAGAACATTTCCAGTAATATCCTGCCAATTCAGACCGATCAGTTCCCCCGGCCGCATGCCTGTGTAAATCGCCATGGTGAAATATAAGCGCCATTGCAGATCAGGAAGTTCCTCCAGCGCCTTTAATAGCCCCCTGCAATCCTCCAATTCATAGAAGCTTGTTTCCTTGGTATCCTTCCGGGGAGGCTCTACGGCATCGGCAGGATTGACGGAGATATATCCCATACGCACGGCAAAGGCCAGCATGGAATGCAGGGTTACATGGTATTTGAGCCGATAAGTGCCGGATAGCTTGCCAGTTTTCGACCGGGCGGTTTTTGCTGGCTCTTTCTCCAACTGCTGATAGAACTTGTTAATATCTTTCGGCACAATATCCTGCACATATCGCTTTCCGAACGCCGGGAGAATGCGACCGTCTATCAAATCCCTGTATTCACGGGCGGTGGAGGCCGCAAGCCCCCGGCGCTTTACATGGTCGGTCATAAATTCCTCGGCCAGATCAGCCATCGAAACCTTCTTTCCATCGGTGATTAGGTGGCGGCGATAGTCTGTTTCAAGGGCAGCTGCAAGGCGTTCCGCTTCTTTTCGCTGGGCATTTTCAGTTTTGTTCGGGTCAACCTTTACTGTACGCTGGAGGCGGCGTTTCGATCCGTCTGGGTTGTAACCGCCTGAAATAGTGATCCTCCAGCTTCCGTTCCCTCTGTTTTCAAGGCTTGCCATTCTGTTTCACCTCAGATCAAAATGGTAATTCTTCATAATCAACCGAGAATACTGGCTCCTTCTCAGCTCTTTTTATCAATCCATCTCGCATGGTTTCTTTAAAGGTTTCAAAGACATCCGGCATCTGTTTCTGTAATTCATCCATTTTCTTGATACCTTCAAAGTATTTAACGAGTCCCGATACGTTGAAAGTGAACGTGACACTATCGACGTCATATTCTCTATAACGCATATTACCGGATCCTTGATCGAAATATTCGTCTACTACTGTCCGTTTACTGAGGTCAAATGAAGCGGAATCCGAAAATGCATCCAGCAGTGCCTCCAGCATTCTGGCTGCATCAGCGCAGGTTTCGAGGGTGATTTTCTCCGGGGCATGTTTTGAAGATGGCTTGCCGCCTGTTTCAATTCCCAGCAGATCATTTGGGGTCACATCCAGCACTTTTGCAATCTTTTCAAGTACGACGGCATCTGGGGTGCGTTCGCCGTTGCAATAGTTACTGATCGTTCCTGGTTGCAAGCCAACTGCTGCGGCTAATGCCGCTTGTGTGATTCCCTTTGCGGCGATTGATTTACGAATGGCTGTTGGAAGCTGATGGTTATATCCGATTGATTCGTTCTTTTTCATTTGCGTATCCTCCTATCTTGCAAATGTGAAATGTTTACAAAAACGATGAATTGTATTGCAAATGATGTTGCTGCAGTGATATAATATCACCAGACAGGAAAGCTGTCAACAACAAATTATCGGAGGTGAACCTATGAATCAGGAAATTAAGAAGGCTATGAAGGAACACAAGGTGAAGCAATGGCAGATTGCGGAAAAATTGGGCATGTCTGAATTTACCCTTTCCCGCTGGTTTCGCCATGAACTGCCGGAGGACAAAAAGCGGATGGTGCTGGAGGCTGTGGCGGCTCTGGGGGGTGTGTAAATGCTGGTAAACACCAAGGAAGCCTCTAGGATCACCGGTCTTTCGGAATATGAACTGCGCCGGGGCTATCTGGAAGGGAAATATCCTGCCCTTGTGATCGGCAGGGGAGATCAGCGCCGAAGACTCAGATGGAACATGGAAGCCTTACAAGAAGCAATCCAGAAGCAGATGGGCATGGTCGGAGGCTGATGGATGACAGAAAGAACAATACAATCATCCTGGATGCGACTGTGGTTTCAGGATATGGATTGTCTGGAATCCCTGAACGATGTAGACCATCGCCGGGTGATCCATGCCTTACGTGTGCTGGCTGAAACAGGCGAGGAAACGCCGCTGGAGGGAGCAGCCAGAATGGCCTATAACTTCATGGCAAACCGGGTGCGGCAGGACTGCGAAGCCTATTTAAAAACCTGTGAACGAAACCGAGAAAACGGCAAAAAGCGAAAAGCCAGTGGAACCCAGTGGGAGCCAGTGGATGCCACTGGGGCCGAAGTAAGAAGTAAGAAGCAAGAAGTAAGAAGTGAGAATAATAATAGTTCTCCTCCTTCGGAGTCGAAAAAGCTCGATAAAAAGCCCAAGAATAATATCGAAATGGAAAACCGCTTTGATGAATTCTGGAGGGATTACCCTAGGAAGCAAGCGAAACAGGAAGCGCATAAGGCGTTCATGGCGCCTTCTCCTGATGAAGTGACCCATGCCCGGATGCTGGAGGCTATCAGGAGGCAGAAAGCCGGGGAGCAATGGAAAGATCCGCAATTTATCCCACATCCAGCCACATGGATTCGAGGTAAGCGCTGGGAGGACGAAACGGCTTCCAGCCCGTCAGCACAGTTTCAAAATTTGAAAGGGATGGTGATGTTATGAACTATGAAGATGTTGTTCGGGGTGTTCACCAGCGCTATGGTACCACAACGCCTCCTGCCGATCAGGAACGTGCCCAAATCATTCAACGCAACCGCGCTATGTTTCCGGAGGCTGTGCGGGCTGCAGAACGGATGCTGCAAAAAAACGAAAGGTCTCAGGAGGCCGAAAAATGTCCCTTGTGCGGCGGTACTTCATGGGCTGATGTGGGGGAACTGATCGACGGCTATCATTTTGTAACTCCTTGCAGATGTGCCGAAGCCTCTGCAGCCAAACGCAAAATGGAGGAGAGCGGACTTTCTCAATTCATGAAGGATCGAACATTTGATACCTTCAGAATTGCAAAGCCTTTTCAGCAGGAAATGGCTAGAACGGCCGCAGCCTTTGTGCAAGATTATCTGAATGCCGATCCATTCAAGCCGCGTCTATGGCTTTTTCTTGGTGGTCAATCAGGCAGCGGAAAAACCCACCTATGCACAGCTGTTCTCAATCAGCTGCTTAATGAAAGTATTCCGTGCCTCTATGTTTCATGGTTAGAGGAATCCAGACGGCTGAAAAGCCGGATCAATGAAACCGACTATGGTGAAATGATTGGCAAAATGCTGCATACACCCGTATTGTATATTGATGATCTGTTTAAAAGCAAGGATAAAACCCCGCCCACGGATGCAGATATCAAAGTGGCCTTTGATATCATCAATGGACGGTATGTGAAGGGGAATGCCACCATAATCAGCAGTGAATGGACGCTTCCGGAACTGATCGCCCAGGATGAGGCTATCGGCAGCCGTATTAAAGAAAGATCTACCAGCTATGCACTGAGCATTTCGCAGGATAGTACGAAAAACTATCGTTTGAATGCCTGAGAACAGGCAGAAAGAGAGGAAATGTATGTTTATTACCGGGTGCGGAATCAATGAGCAGGGAAACAGCGTAGCCTTTACAGGAGAATTCAAGGGGCTGGAGGCATCTTCCGGAGAACCGCTCACCGTGATCACTGGCGCTGGCCGCTATCTGGTGGAGCGGGACGGTTATGATGGAATCGACCTTCTTAATGCCCTTGATAAACCTCTGAAAGCTTTTGATCTGGAATCCAGCCTGTCTGCCTGGGAGGAAGAGAAAGCTTCTGCTGTACCCTTCAGTGAGGATAAAGAAGCCTCCAGCACGAATGAACAGCAAGCGTAAAGGGAATGCCGGGGAATTTGAACTCATGCATAAGAAAACGCTATCTTTGGAACGTTGCAAGGAGGCTGTATGGCGAAATATCAGGAATGGACAACGTCGGAAGGACTGGCGAAAATTGAAGGCTGGGCGCGTTCCGGCCTGATCGATGAGCAAATTGCCCATAACATCGGGATCAACACGGCCACCCTGTACCGCTGGAAAGATCAGCATTGCGAGATTTGCGAGGCCATAAAAAAGGGCAAGCAAGTGGCCGATCAGGAAGTGGAAAATGCGCTTTTCAAACGTGCGTGCGGCTATAAGTGCGTGGAGATCAGGCGAGCGCCCAGGCAGGACATGGAGACAGGTGAAACCATGCTGGATGTCATAAGCGAAACGGAAAAGGAAGTGCCACCAGATGTGACGGCGGCAATCTTCTGGCTGAAAAACAGAAAGCCGGAGGAATGGCGGGACGGGAAGAATCTGGAGTTTTCCGGGAAGGTTGTGCCACGGGGTGATTTTGAAATCGTCATAGAGAACGCCGAGCCGGAGCCTGATCTTTTACCCGAGTAAAAAGCCGGATGCACAAAAATGGCTCTCAGGGCCATTTTTGAAGGCTTTTAAGAAATAGATTTACATATTACAGAGGGCCAGCGGCGGGAAAGCGTCCATTCTGACGAAAAAACGCAACGAAAAACCCCAGGCGCTTGATTCAGCGCCCGGGGATTCTTTTATTCTGCCGATTCGGTTTCCTGCATAATGAGCATACAGTATCTGTATACCCTGCCAAGTTGTTCTTTCGCGTTCATTTTATCTATGAGATACTTAACATCCAAGCGCAGTTCTAGCAGTTCTTCTTGGTTCATTCTCTTTGGCTCCTTTGTTATGTGTGTTCGATAGGGGCAATCATACGCTTAAGTTTTGCTGTCACAGCGTTGCTGGCCCCTTCTATGCAGTTTTTCTTTTTGCCGATCCATCAGGCGCGGCGTGTTTCTTTTGTTCCCATGCTTCCAGATAGTGCAATTCGCAATATCTGAGTACCCGGGAAAGCCGCGTATCGTCCAGGTTCTTCAGGATGTCGGCGATTTCCTCAAGCATATTTTCCCTGTCCATTCGTTTCTCCTTTCTGCCTCTGATCCTGGGCAGTTCGAGGGCTTCCTGTACGTGATCCGCCTTATTGGCGGGCCGGTCTTTCCCGGCTGCCACGGCTGCTCCCTCGCCGTCCTGGGGCCGTCTTTGCGGCCTGTCAGCGCGGATCCGCTCCGCTGCCGGCGCCCAGTCTATTCCGGGGTGTCACATCATGTCGGGGCCGTCTGCTGCCCTGTCGGGCGGTGGGGCAGGTTTACCAATTCCCGGCGGCGCTCTGTCGCAATGACCGCTCTTCCGCTGGCGACAAGGTTTTTTACCCCTGGCCTCTCAGCCTTGGGAACCTTGATCCCCTTACCTTGATTATATTATATCATCTTACGTTAGATGTTGCAAGGTGCAAACATGTACAAATCTTACGTTAGTTTTTTGTAATATCTAACAGTAGACTAATGGTACAAAGCGTGCTATAATTATGGTAAAGGTGGAGAAGGCCCCAGCACGGGGCGGCCCACCCTTACGAGCAAGGAGGGCGCACGATGCCAAGGATGAATAAAAGCGGAATGAGCGCGACAGATTATAAGCGGGCATTCAACGAAAAAACCTATGATCGTATTTCGGTCACGATCCCCAAGGGCCAGAAACAGGCCGTAGAGGCCATGCAAAGAGCAAGGGGCAATCTGTCAACGGCCTGATAAATGCGCTCCTGGTGGCTGATATGGGGCTTTCTGAGTGGTCAGCGGTGGAGGAAGAAAAGGAGGGTTGAGCATGCCGGAAATTGCGCGGTTCTATGGTATTGTTATCAAGATGTTTTTCAAGCCCAAGGAGCACGAACCGAGCCACATTCATGCATTGTACGGCGAGTATATGGGCGAATTTAACGTTCGCACCATGGAAATGATACAGGGGGATCTTCCTAAAAAGGCTCAGGAGCTTGTGCAGGAGTGGCTTTCTCTTTATCAAAATGAATTACAGATCATGTGGGATCGGCAGCAGATCGGAAAACTGCCGCCCCTCTGACAGGAGGAAACATGATGATTCAGCGAATGAAAAGCGTTGAAGCGCTGCCGGATTTTATGCTTTCTATTGTCTTTGATGATGGGCACCGGGTGATTTATGATGTAAAGGAGGATTTTGCCCTTCCCGGATATGATGCCCTGCGGACGGTCCCCGGCCTATTTCAGCAGGTGCAGATGGACGAAAGCAGGACTTGCGTATACTGGAATGATGAAATAGACCTTCCCAGCGATATCATCCGGGAGTATGGAAAATAAGGCATTTCCGTCCATTCTAAGAGGTTCTGTGGCAGGAGCAAGATTCTTTCTACCTGCCGGAAGAATGTGGCTTTCTGTGGCATGCAGTGAAATGGATGTATTGGATGTGATGTATGGATCGAAAGCCATGTGGTAAATTAAGTTTGGGCATTTTGGAGCGCACAGCGGATGTCTGTGCGTTTTTTATTTTTTCAAAAAGGGGGAGCCATACAAAAAGGCGCCGCTATGATAGCCTGGCATTGCCCCTTTGGAAAAAGAAAGGAGAATGATATGGAGTATACTTTTTTAATCATTGAAAGAGCGCAGAAACGAGGATTTGATAATCGCCGGCTCAGTGACCGGGAATTGCAATACTTGAATTCATACAAAGAAGAAAGAATGAAAGTATTCGCCATGTCGGAAGAAGAGGCGGCAGAAAAGGCTTTTATCCAATATCAGGTAAAAATCCCTGGAAGCACCTTGGAAATACAACGTATCTTCTAATATTGGTCTAATCAACCAAGGGGGCAAAGATCCCTCCAGCATCAATAGTTTGTGCTGGAGGGAGTCTGTTTTTTGATTTGCTCTGCCGTTTGGGGACTATTTTGGGGACTACCCATCCGATAGTCCCCAAGATTGGGAAAAGATAGACAAGCGAAAAGCCTTGTAAAATAAGGCTTCCGGCACTATGCAATGCTATACAAAACGGCTCTGTTCACACTCCGACTCTGAAGGTCGCGCGTTCGAGTCGCGCCGGGTTCGCCAAAGAAAAAGCCTTGAAACAGCAGTGTTTCAGGGCTTTTTTTGTCGGTGTGAATTATATCATATTCGCTTCCTTCCGAATTTGGGAGGGAGTTTTTTGATGGATGGAAGAAAGCAGCTTTCGAAAGTAGGAAGCAGAGCTCAAGTGAATTTGATCACAGATTTCTTCCACAGTCAGATTGGTGGTGGTGAGCAGCTCAATGGCGTTTTCACAAATTACTTCCTGTCGAAGGCGATTGGGCGTTTTGTGGACGGCTTTTTTGATGCAGCCATACAGCAGCGATTCACTGATGCCGCAAAGCGTTGCATATTCTGTAATGGACAAGTGGGGATTTTGATGCAACAGCATCATGAATTGATCCAATACTGCATTTTCCTTATTCACAGGGGCTGCTTGCAGGATTTTTTCAAGCAGACCCAACAAATGATAGAGATGGCCAATGGATGCAGCATGCACGGTTTTATCCTTGGATAGGGGAAGGAAAGCGTGAAGAATTTGCTGATCATAGTCGATCTTTTGCAGTTCATATCCGTTGGGGGCGATAGTAGGAAAATGAAAAAAACCGATGGCATGAAAGCGCACGTTTTGCTCCTCGGTTATCCAATACGAATGATAGGAGCAGCCCTTGGGAATATAAAACATATCATTTTCCCGTACTTCAATCCTCTTGCCTTTTGATACCAGAATTCCTTTTCCGTGTTTCATAAATCCAATGGAGTGGCAAGGGACGCCTTTGGTGTTATCCCGATGCACATTCTCTATAAAGCAAAATTCATTGAATCGAAACTGCTCACGGAATAGTATATCATTCATATGCCTATGCCTGCCTTTTTTGCAGAATAATGTGTGCTTTTAATAGAATAGTGTGTTTTGCAGCAATTGTCAAGATGCTATAATAATAGACAGGAGGCGATAAAAATGTTGAATGGAAAAAGATATTTGCTGATTGCTGGCGGTGGAACTCTTGGTACCTATACCTCAAATGAAATTTTGCGTTTAGGCGGACAGGTTGACGTGATTTGTCCGGAAGAAAAGGTTTCTCATGATGAAAGATTGGTATTTCATCAAAGCCTGGTGAGCGATCAATTGCTGAAAGAATTGTTTGCCCATACCCATTATGACGGTATTGTGAATTTTATTCATTATCAGAATGCGGAAGATTATAAAAAGGTGCATCCGTTATTAATTCAAAACACGGATCATCTGATCTTTCTTTCATCCTATCGGGTTTATGCGGATGAGCAGCATCCCATCACGGAAAGCGCCCCGCGGCTTCTGGACGTATCAAAAGATGAAAATTTCCTTGCTACGGAAACTTATGCGCTTCCCAAGGCAAAATGCGAAGATTACTTGCGCAGCGAGTGGGCGGGCGCACCCTGGACCATCGTGCGCCCTGTGATTTCTTTTTCCAGCAGGCGATTGGATCTTTTGCTTTATTCAGGCCGCCGCGTACTGGATTATGCTGAGAGCGGCGAGGAAATGCTGATGCCCGAATTGGTGAAGAATTATGCAGCTGGCATTGATTGGGCGGGCAATTCAGGGAAGCTGATTGCCAATCTGCTTTCAAAGCCGCATACCATGGGCCAGGCTTATACGATCTATTCCGGCCATGGAATGACCTGGGGCCAGGTGGCTAACGATTATGCAGAATTAACAGGTGTAAAGATTCGTTGGTGCGATGAAGAAGAGTATGTAAAAAGTTTACCTCAAGGGATCATGGTAGCATGGAGATATGACCGGCGCTTCAACCGGGACATTGATCCATCGGCCATTCTTGAGGCGACAGGATTAACCAGGGGAGACTTTGCCACTGTGAAGGAAGGCATCCGGCATGAACTGGATGTGCTGGGGTGGAAGCGCTGATTACAAAAAGCCTTGAAACATTTGCTTCAAGGCTTTTTTTGTTTACAGTATTTTATGCAATGTGACAGGACCCAATAGGCCGCCGGAGGGGGCTTGAGCTTCGGCAATCACCATATTTTGATGATACGAGCCCACATCCTCAATGGGTTTTTGATCAAAATAATCTGTGCGGGCGCATTCGTTGGCCGGAGTATTGGCCACGACGATTTCCAATTCTTCTCCGCCGTGCAGCTTTCCTAAATCTACCTGATAAGGAGGATAGGGTGTTTCGCCAATGTATTTGCCGTTCAGGTATACCAGCGCGGTATTGTGCATGTCGCCCAGCTGCAGCCGATATTGGCCGGGAGCGAGCGCCGGGAGGGTGCAGCGATAGGATACTTCTCCGGAAAGCGCTTCATCCCAGAGGCCAAGTGAGGTGGGCGCAAGCATATCATCGCCTGGCAGATTCAGAATGCCTCGCTCGCCATCCAGCTTGTATACCCGCTTTACCTGGGTTTTAAAATCCACAAGTGCTATGGAAAATTCCGTTTTGGGAAGAGCAGGTGCACTTTGCTTTTCATCCGTCAGATGCAGAAAAATTCCTTCGCCGCGATGGAGGGAGAGGGGCAAAAGAATCCGGCCGTTTTCCTGGGTGTGTTCGGGGGTATAGCATGCCCCTGTTTCCAGGCAAATGGCGGAAAGATGGCGCTTGGATGCAATAGCAACCGTATCAGAAAGCGTTTTTCCATCGGTATTGCAAATAAAATATCCCTCGCTGCCATCGGAAAAGCGAAGCTTTCTGCTTTGCAGGAAGGAATTATGCCTTTCGATGCAGGGCTCAATCTGCTGCGGAAGGCAGGATAATTTTTCGAGAATTTCCTTTTTTTCAAAGGGTCCCTCCGGCACAAATACGTTACGGTAGGATACCGGCCCGCAAATTAGCGCACCATCCCGAATTTCTCCGCTGCCCACCAAATCTTCATCAATGAGATCAAAGGAAACGCCTTCCCGTTCCAGCATTTCGCCCAATTGTTCAAAGCTGTCCATGGCTTTTTCACCCTTGGGGCCGCTGGCGCAGATTGAGCGGAAGGGAAAATAAAGGGCGGTGGCAATATCGGCGCGGCTCTCCTGGAGCAAATGGGAAAGGCGGGCTGTGTAATCATTGATGGTGTGCAGCCGATCCATCCCCACATTTTCAGGAATAAAATTAGGGCGATACTGATGGGCCATGGGGGTTTTACGGTCGTAGGAGATCACCATGAAATTGAATTGACTGATTCCCCGCACCGCCTGATAATTAACGGCGTAGCGCATCCGCTCGGGATCCACGTGCGCCCCATAGACAGCGAAGCTTTCGCTGACGCAGCGGCTGTGGCCTATCTGACGGGCTGCAGAGGACGCAAGCCGCGGAAAGAATTCATAGCCTTCCTTGCAGCTTTTTCCGTTTTGGGGATAATCAATTTGGCTCCAGATCACGTCGATACCGGGCACGTCAAATTCACGCAGGGTTTTTAGGGCATTGCCGTAGCGGTTGCGCATAGCTCCTTCTATTTTATTATCGTTATCCAAGTGACCGGTGGAGAGCATGCTGTGTCGGTTCAGCCATTCCTTCATGGGCTTGAAATAATTTTCTCTCACCAAATCGCCGCAGAGCATTATGTAATCACTTTTGGCCTGGCAATGCTCATCCGTTTGCGGGGGAAAACGATTGCTGATGATCTGGGGAATATAATCCTTGATATCGTAGCCGTAGCGCTCCAAAAACAGCTGATCCAACCCCTGGGACCATTGGCCCATGAATGCCTCATCGTCAAACATAAGGGTGATATCCGTGCCCATGCGATCGCCAAAGCGCTGCTTTAATTTTTCATGGGTCATTTCCAGGAAAAGATCGGTATTGCGCCTTTGGGCGATATCGGAGCGAATACGGGCATGAGCATCATCGGAATCCCGCCAGCGATATTCCCGGATTGCGATTTCTTTTTCAAAGGTATCTCCAGAGTGCACACGCACGCTTTGAGAAAAGGCGGAAAGGGCACGGGCGTGGGGGGCATAGGGCGTATGAGGGGGCAGCGAAAAATCCACGCTTTCCAGTTGCTTCATGGCCAGCTCAGGATATTTTTCTCTGATTTTTCCGCATACCATACCGGAGGGAAAGCCGCCCTCATTATAAAGCCAGGTATACATCCCCTTTTCTTTTGCCGTTTCATAGGCGTAGTATACCAGATCAATATACTCATCGGAAAGGTATTCGGGAGAAAGATGGGTTTTTCGGGTTTGAGGACGGAAATTTTCCGGCTCGCCGATGATATAAAATGCGCGGATGCCGGCGGCGTACATATCATTGATTTGGCGTTTGATTTCATCCCGGGTGATGTTTCCGTTCCAGAGCCAGGTGTAAACGGGATAAGCAGAAGCGGGAACGTGCTGAAAATTCATAATAGGCTCCTTTCCTGCCAGACATCCGACAGAAAATGCATTTTTCATATGATCCAATTATATCATAAAAAATATCAGTGGACAAGGTGAAGAAAAAATCCGGCAGGGAGGAAAGCCATGCCGGAAGAAATTTGATTTTGATTATTTGCCAAAGAAGCTTACGTTGCCATTGGTATCGATAATCTGCCAGGTGCCGCTCATGGTTTTCACATCGCAGGTGCCGTCTGCCTTGAAAGCGGACACTTCTGCGTATTTACAGGGGATCACCAACTGATTTTGCGTGTTGATAAAGCCCCATTTACCGTTTTGCTGCACTGCGGCATAGCCGTTGGAGAAGCTGTTCACGATATCCCAGCATACTTCGCCAATGGTTTGGCCCTGTTCATTGATAAAGCCATATTTTCCGGTGGAACCATCCTGCACCATGGCCATGCCGTCCGAGGAAAATTCTCCGATGGATTTCCATATGGCCGCGCCGAGCGCCTTGCCGCTTTCATCGATAAAGCCCCAGGAACCGCTGGTGGATTGCACCATCATGCGTCCGTTGGAGAAGGAGGGCACGGCAATTTTGCAATAGGAATTATCCCAGGAAGCGGCACTGTCGTAGCTATTCCAGGAATCATTTTTAGAATTGCCCAAGGTGCGCCAGGGGGAGGAGGTGATCTTTTTTCCGTTGGCATCCATGAGGGAAAAATAATAGCGGTGATAAAAGTAAGAAGAATAGGAGGAATATTTCTCGTAGCGGAGGAGCGCAACCGTGCACAGATCATCTTTGCTGAAATCGGATACGCTGAAGAAAATGCTGGGGATCACTTCTTTACCGTTCATATCGATATAGCCGTAGGTATCATACATGTTGCAGGACCAACTGTAGCGCTCACGCGAGCCGCCGCTGATAAATACTTTCAGCAGCCCCAATTGGCTATAGCGGGCGGATTGATCATACGTGATGGTCGTATATTTGGCGGGGGTGATCACGTTGGTATTGAGATTGGCGATGCCCCACAGATCATGGAATTCAAAGATCAGCACACCGGTGGCGATTTGCTTCGTCGTATCGGAACGGCTGAGATTGCCCACCACTTCGGCCTTGGCGGCGCTGTCCTTATAATCGCCCAGGGCAACGAAGGTTTCATAGGCCGCTTTCATATTGCCGTTCAGGGCGTCCTCCAGGGCGGCCTGGTAGATCAAGCCGGTCTGTGCCTGCATGAGCAGGGAAGCGCTGTCCTTATAGTTGCCAAGGGCCATGAACGTATCTGCTGCATCAGAGAATTTTTCGGCATTCAGATTCGCTATGGCATTTTCATAATTGCGTTCGCGAATCTTTTCTTCCAGTGCTGCCAGGCGATCCATACAGTCTTTATAGTTCCCCAGCTCAGTATAGTAGGCCTGAGCAAAGTAATAATCGCCGTTATCTTCCGCATCAATAGCGGCCTGATACTTCATTGCCCGCTGCTGCTCAGCGGCCATTTCTACCACTGCCGCGGCGCGCTGGGCGCTGTCGCTATATTCGCCCAAGGCAATAAAGGCATCGTGAGCAGCGGCATATTGGCCCTCCGCTTCCAGATCGGCAGCTCGCTGATAATCCCGCTGGAGGATTTTTTCTTCCACTTGAAGAATCCGAGCATCTACGCCCTCATACTGGGGGATCAGACGCAAAGCTTCAATGGCCTCTTCAAAACGGCCTTCATTTTCCAGATCAACGGCTCGCTGATAATCCCGCTGGAGGATTTTTTCTTCCAGTTGGAGAATCCGGGCGGCCACGCCTTCATATTCGGGAATCTGGTTCAAAGTATCAATAGCATCTTCAAAGTGGCCTTCCGCTTCCAAATCGGCGGCAAGCCGGCAAATGCCCTGATTGATTTGCTCCCGCAGATCTGCTGCGTGCTGAGCGCTGGCGTTGTAATCGCCCAGGGTGAGGAAGATTGCAATAGCTTCTTCCAATCGCCCAGCGTCCTCCTGGGCCTTGGCGGAAGCATAGGTATCGGCATAATAGGTTTCTCTGGCATTGGCGGCGCGATTGGCAGAATCGGCATAATCGCCCAGCCAATCAAACACACCAGCAGCTTCCAGAAGCTTTCCTTCCTGCTCCAGGGCTTCTGCAGAGGCGTACACCTGGGTATTGATTTTTTCCCGGGCTTGAACGGCTCTGTCTGCGCTGTCGCTATAGCCCTGCAGCATTTCAAAGGCGCGGATAGCCTCTTCGTACTTTCCGGCTTCATCCAGGCTGCTGGCGGCGGCATAAGCATTTTCTTTGAAATAAACCAGATTGCCCTGCCGGTCGATTACCTGCCATCCCAGAGAAGGGTTCTGCACCAGGCACAGGTCGTTTTCAAAGGAGTGCACGGCGGAATACTGAGGAGCAATCACAGGAACGTTATTTTCATCGATGAACCCCCATAGCCCATCAACCTGCACTGCCGCATAACCATTTTCAAAATCTCTGGCGTCCTCATACTGGGGGACGATAGCGATTTGGGCGTCTTCCTGGCGGAGGAAACCAACCAATCCGTTTGTCCAGCCAATTACCCGGATATATCCGTTCTTTGGTGTACCGATTTCTCTAAAGCCGGTTTCATTCAGAGGATTGCCGGCCAGATCAAAAAGCCAATGGACGCGCTGGTTCTCTACTTTTACAGCATCAGAGGGGCTATTGAGACTATAATAGGAAATGCTTTGAACGTTGTTGAAGCGACTGCCCTGACTGATGAAGTCGATAGCGTTTCCCTCCAGATCGAGCAATTGCCAGGTTTTAAATTTATTTTGAGCGATGATGGTGCCGTTGGTAAAGGAGGGGGCGTTCAGGTAAGCTGAATTATATTTGCTTCCGGGAGAAGAATTGTATGAACTGCCAAGCCTGAGCCAATTATCAGAAAGCACCTTCCCCTGAGGCGAAATCAGGGCAAAGCTGTAGGCATTATTGGAGGAAGTGGCAGAGAGGGCGGAATAATAGCCATTTTGCCCCAGCAGGATATTTTGCCATGAGCCAGAAAGCACCTCTTGACCGCGGCTGTTGATCAGAGTGGCGCCGGAGGCAGTCTTGGCAATGGCAAGGCCATTTTGATCAAAGGCAGAAATGCTGTTCCACGTAGGGGCGATATCCCAGTTTTCATTGAGGTTAATCAGGCCCCATTTATCTTCCAGCTTGAAGCCGATCACGCCGGAAGAAAGCTTCTTATTCTCGGCACTCAGATCGCATATCCCCAACAAGCGGGCCTTTTCGGAGGAATCCTTGTAATTGCTGATGGAAAGATAGGTCTTCTTGGCCTGGGCACAGCTTCCCTCGTTTGCCAGTATAAAAGCCTTGCGATAGGCGGCTTCCTCCTGGATGGAAGCGGCTTTTTCCGCCGCATCCCGGTGGCCCGAAAGGGCGGTGAAAGCATCGAAAGCGGCAATTAGATCATCATTTTGCAAAAGTGCGCAGGCTTCCTCATAAGCGGCGTCCCATATTTTATATTGCACGGCAGCGGCACAATCCTGGCTGTCCTTATAATCGCCAAGCTCGGTGAAAAGGGAAAGGGCGTTTTTCCAATCGCCGGATTCATCCCAAAGCTTTCCCTGGAGGTAGATGCAGTTCAGCGCACGATCAGCGCTGTCCTGATAATCTTCAAGGGCGATAAAAGCATAATAGGCGTTTTCCAGATCCCCCTCTTCCTGCAACGCTTCTGCTGCGGCGTAATCCCGGGCGAGAATCATTTCCGTCAAAGCGTCTGCCCGGGCCTTGGCGTCAGAATAGCTGCCAAGGTACTGGAAGGCAGCGCGGGCGCTTTCCAATTCTCCTTGTTTTTCCTGGGCATCGGCAGCGGCATAGGCCTGCTGATTGAGCAGCTCGCGGATATCTTCAATACGCTTTAAAGAATCCTGATAGCCGTCCAATTCCTCGTAAGCGGAAATGGCGCGTGCGTATTGGCTGTTCTTTTCCAGGGAAAGGGCATATTCATAGTCCCGCTGAAGCACCAAACCAGGCATTTGATCCGCCCGGGCCTTGGCATCGCGAAACTGAGCGATGGTCATGTATTGCGCTTGCGCCAGCTCATACTCTTTTTCGCTTTCCAGCGCCTTGGCTCCATAATAGATGCTCAGATAGCGGCTATCTAAAAAATCATCCATCAGAAGGAAGGTGGCGGCAGCTTGCTCATAATCGCCTTCCGCGGCAGAGAGCAGGGCCTGGCAGTACAGCGCATATTCGCTGGCATCATAATAATGCCCAAGGGCTGAAAATGCCGCGGCAGCCTGCTGATATTTTCCTTCCTGGAGAGAGGCGATGGCCTGGCGGTAATTGTTTTCGGCAGTGGGTGTTTCTTCTTTTTGCGCACAACCGGACAATGCCAGCATCATGCATAGCAGCATCAGGCAAATAGCGAAGAGGCGATGTTGTTTCATAACGCAGTTCCTCCGTAGGGCCCGGGTATTCCGGGTAATTCAACTTTTATTATTATAGCATCTTTTGGCTTAATACACAATCTGCGGAAACAGAAATTGAAATTATTGTAGAAAGTACGGAGGCACAACTACAATACAGGAGAAACGGAATAGAGAAGATTCTGCTGTGCGTTTAGTTTTTTTAAAGCCTCGCTCCTCCAAAGGTATATTGGTATGCTGGCAGGAAACAGCAGAAAAACGGCGAATGAAAAAACGTTGGCTATTCAAGCAGAAATGAACTGCTTAACGCAAGGGGGAAAACCTATGAATCCTTATCTTGGCCATGAATCTCAGCTGCACCGGGTGGAGGAGTATCGGTTAATGGGCGGCAAAGGGGACGGCATGCGATTGCTGGAAATTGATAATGGCTGCGGGCTGCAGATGACGCTGTCTCTGGATCGGTGCTGCGATATCAGCCGCCTGAGCTACAAAGGAATGAATATGGGTTTTTTTGCTCCCTGTGGCTATGTGGCGCCAGCTTATTATAATGGCAAGGATTTTCTCAAAGCCTTCACAGCGGGCTTTCTCACCACCTGCGGCCTGGAAGCGGTGGGCGGTCCCTGTGTGGACGCAGGAGAAGAATTGCCCCAGCACGGCTCTATCAGCTTCATGCCTGCCAGCCGGTATTGGTGGGAAATGAACGAGGAAGAGATCCGCATTCATGCTGTGATGGAGGATGCCTGGATTTTTGCCAGAAAGCTGACGATGGAACGCACGGTAATCGTATCTCTTAAAAAGGGCAGCTTTCAGATCGTGGATGACATCCGCAATGACGGCGATAAAGAAGAACCCTTGGAAATCCTGTATCATATGAATATGGGCTATCCCTTATTGGATGAAGACAGTGTGCTTTCTATTGCCAATGATGGAAAGGTGACGGCCAGAAGCCAGAATGCCCGGGATCACATTGATACTTGGAATCAGATAGAAAAGCCCCAGCCGCAGTATCAGGAAAGATGCTACTATCATGCTATGCCCAAAGAAGGAAAAGCGGCCCTCTGGCAGCCCAAACACAAAAAGGGGATTCTGCTCACCTGGGATAAAGATAACCTGGATTGCTTCACCCAGTGGAAGATGATGGGAATAAGGGATTATGTGCTGGGATTGGAACCTGGCAACTGCTATCCAAACGGGCGCAAGGAAATGCGGGAAAAGGGAATTTTAAAATTCATTCAGCCGGGGCAGACCGTGCGGTATGCCCTTCAAATTGACTGTATCACGAATTGGGAGGAGTAAATCATGCTAATCACGCTACAGGAAATCATGGCTATGGCCCAGGAAAAGAAGTGCGCTATCGGATCTTTTAATACCCCGAATCTGGAAAGCCTGCAGGCCGTATTGGATGCGGCGGAAAAATTCAACGTGCCGGTGATCATCAGCCATGCTCAAGTACATGAAGGCGCTATGCCCCTGGTGGAGATTGGCCCGATGATGGTGGAAGCGGCAAAAAAGGCCAAGGTGCCCGTGTGCGTGCATCTGGATCACTGTGAGAGCCTGGATTATATGAGGACTGCATTGGAAATCGGTTTTACTGGAGTCATGTATGACGGCAGCGTGCTGCCCTACGAAGAAAACGTGAAAAATACCGTGACGGCCGTTGAAATGAGCCGGAAATTTGGCGCGGGCGTGGAAGCGGAAATTGGCCAGATGGGCACCGCTGAAAATGGCAGCGGAAATGGAAGCGGCCCTGTTTATACCGATCCTGTGCTTGCGAAGAAATTTGCCGATGAAACCGGCATTGACGCTCTGGCCCCCTCCTTTGGCACCAGCCATGGCCTGTATAAAGCTGCGCCGGTATTGGATCTTGAACGGGTGAAAACCATTGCCGATATGACCGGGCTTCCCCTGGTGATGCACGGCGGCAGCGGCGTTTCTCCTGCGGATTATAAAAAAGCCATTGCCCAAGGCATTCGCAAGATCAATTATTACACTTATATGTCCCGGGCGGGCGTAAATGCCATGAGAGAAATGCTGGAAAAGGACGGCAATGCCTATTTCCACGATCTGGCCCATGCAGCCCGCAAGGCCATGCAAAAGGATGTGGAGGAAGCCATTAAAGTTTTTTACGCAGATGAAGCATAATGCACTGGTGCAAAAGGTTTCTTGCTTGGTAGCAAAAGGAGGATGGCATGCTCTTCATCAACAAAACCAGCAACCATGAAGTGGTGGATTACGCTGCACATGAATTGAAAAAATATCTTCGCATGATGCAGCCGGGCTGCGGGGATGTAAAAATTGCATACGCTCCTGACTCGGATTGTGGGTTCAGAATTGGCTTGATGCAGGATTTCGGACTGGATGTATCTGATGTGAAAGAGCCTGAATTGGACGATATTCTCTATATCGATACAACCGCAGAAAGCGGAATTATTGCGGGCGACAATCCCCGGTCCGTGCTTCTGGCTGTGTATGCGTTTTTGCGTGAAAATGGATGCCGGTGGCTTTTTCCTGGCGTTGACGGTGAATATATTCCCTTGAAAGAGATACAAGCGGTTCGGTATCGCCATGTGCCCTCCTGCCGCTATAGAGGGCCTTGCATTGAAGGCGCATGCTCTCAGCAGGTGCTGCTTGAAACCATTGACTTTATTCCTAAAATGGGAATGAATCTTTTCCAGATGCAGTTTCTGGTGCCTACGGTGTTTTATAAACGGCATTATGAGCATGAAGCCAATAAAACAAGGGCGCCCGAGCCTGTATCCAATGAAACCATGCTTCAATGGAAATCTCAATGCGAAGTGGAGTTAGCCAGGAGGGGCATTGAATTTCATGATGTGGGGCATGGTTGGACAGTTGCCCCCTTTGGGGTCGATACATCCTATGGATGGAAGATGATCGATAATGAGCATCTTTCTGATGATGCCAAGAAATACCTTGCACTGTATGACGGAAAAAGATCCCTTTATAAAGGCGTTGCGTTGAACACGCAGTTTTGCATGTCCTCCACGGAAGCCAGGAAAAAGGTGGCTTCTTATATTGCTGAGTATTCAGCTATTCATTCCAATGTGGATTATCTGCATGTGTGGTTGGGGGATAGCCATGACAATCATTGCGAATGCGAGGCGTGCGTTCAAAAGACTGTTTCCGATTGGTATGTGATGCTGCTCAACGATATCGATGAAGCGCTTTCGGCAAAGGGACTCAACACACGAATTGTGTTTATTGAGTATGCAGAAACGATCTGGGCGCCCCAGAACGAAAAAATCAGGAATGCGGATCGCTTCGCCCTGATGCTTGCGCCCATTGCCAGAAGCTACACCAGAACCATGACGGATAGCACTCCTCAAATTCTGCCCTTTGAAAGAAACCATATCCAAATTCCTCGCGATCTGGATACATATATGGCTTATTTCAAAGAATGGAGAAAAACCTGGAAAGGCGCTTGCCTTTCTTATGAGTACCATTTCTGGCGCCATCAGATTGCCGATCCTTCCGGCATGCTTCTTGCTAAGCGGATCTATGAGGATATTGAATGCTATAAGGCCAATGGCATTGATGGACTGATTGCATGCGGCAGTCAGCGTTCCTATTTTCCCACTGGCTTTGCCTACTATGTTTTTGCAAGAAAACAGTATGATCTATCGCTGAGCTTTGAAGATATCCTGAAAGAATATTTTCTTTGTGCCTTTGGATCGGATTGGAAGCAGTTTGCTGATTATCTATATGAAATTGCAGACTGTTTTGGTGATAGATATCTGGAAGGTGAAGAATCGGCAGATGTATCCATCTCCAAATATTATCATCCAGAAAGGGCGGCAAAACTGCGTGGCGCAGAAGTGGTGCTAAAAAAAGGTTTTGCATTGATCCGATCTCATTACAATTCTGCAGATAGAGTCAGAACGGCTTCTGTGAGAATGCTGGAGGAGCATGCAGGTTACTTTGCGCTTCTTGCAAAGGCATTTACGTTGAAGGCAGAAGGAAATAATGAAGGAGCGCTGAATGCGCATGAAACGTTGCAGGCCTATATGGATGAGCGGGAAATTGTTATGGAAAAATATTTTCCGCATCATACTGCCTCTTGGTACCTGGAGAAGATGATCAAATCATAAAAAGAAAGGCGATACGAAATTCCGTATCGTCTCAGTTTGTCGAAAAAGTATTTTCGACAAACTGCGAATGGAAGACAGCTAAAGCAGTCTTCCATTCGATCCATCACATTTACTGCAAAAATGGCTTTCCAGCCCTGTGAAAAAGGGATGGAAAGCCTATTTTTGCGGCCGTAA